>CAMEGY010000023.1 GCA_945916625.1 uncultured Anaerococcus sp. | reverse complement strand
ATAGCAATTAGGATCCTATCTGCTTCGCTGTCTCCATAATAATTAAATAAACCATAATTTGTACCAATCAGCTCGTTAATTTGATTCATATAATCTTCTACAATTGATGGAAGCTCTTCATAGATTGAATTTGATGCTTCTGTTGCTTGGAAGAAAATATTCTTTTGAGCTGTACCCATAGTTTTTGGTCTTTCTGGGTTTAGGGATGTATTTTTGAAAAATCTTACTTGATCATAGTCAACTAGTGGTGCTAAATCTTTATAGTCCCAAGTTTCGATTTTTTGAATTTCGTGACTTGTCCTAAATCCATCAAAGAAATGTAAGAATGGAATCCTAGCTTTTATTGCAGCTAAGTGGGCAACTGCTCCAAGGTCCATAACCTCTTGAACTGAGTTAGATGCAAGCATAGCCACACCCGTTTGTCTAACGCTCATCGCATCTGAGTGGTCACCATAAATTGAAAGTGCGTGTGTTGCAATTGTTCTTGCCGCTATATGGAATACTCCTGGCAAACGCTCTCCTGCAATCTTATATAAGTTAGGGATCATTAATAGAAGCCCTTGGCTTGATGAATATGTAGTGGTAAGTGCACCTGCTCCTAAAGCACCGTGCATAGCACCAGCTGCTCCAGCTTCTGATTGCATTTCCTTAACTATAACTTCTTTACCAAATATATTCTTTCTACCATTTGCTGCCCATACATCTACGTATTCTGGCATTGGTGAAGATGGTGTTATAGGAAATATAGTAGCTACTTCTGTAAAAGCATAGGAAATATGTGCCGCAGCCGTATTTCCGTCCATTGTTTTTTTAGATCTTTTTATCGTCATTATTTACCTTCCTCTTTTTATAATAGATAAAAATTTTGAAACTTAAAAATTATGAAAAAGTTTCTCACAAATATTATATAGGAAAAAGTTCCCATTGACAAATTTTTGTAAAATATTTTACAAATTCTTAAAAAAAATAGGAGCCTAGCTCCTATAATTCCTTTGTATTTTCAACGTTTTCTGGATGAAAAATATTGTCTGTCATAACCTTGGCTGCGTTGTATCCAAGTGCTTTTTCTCTTTGGTTCATTGCAGCGACCTCAATTATTAAAGCAATGTTCCTACCTGCCCTCACAGGAACAACCATATGAGGAAGCTTTATGTCTAGTAGTTCGATATAGTGTTGGTCAATTCCAAGCCTATCATACTCAAAGTCATCTTTCCACTGTTCAAGTTCTATAACTAAGTCTACCTGAGATTCTTTTTTTATTGCACCTGAACCATATAATCTTCTAACATTGATGATACCCAGGCCTCTTAATTCCATAAAGTGTCTAATATTATCTGGTGATGTTCCTATTATTTTTTTATCTATGGCTGTTATATCAACCATATCGTCTGCTACAAGTCTGTGACCTCTATTTACAAGCTCTAACGCTGCTTCAGATTTACCAACTGAGGACTTACCCATGATTAATACTCCTACACCAAAAACTTCTAGGAGTTCTCCATGTAAGTTTGTAGATGGAGCAAGTTGGTACTCAAGTTGGTCAGAAATATCTGATATCAACTTAGTTGTTTTGGCAGGAGACCTTAAAAGAGTTACATCATAATATCTTGCAAGATCTTCGATATCTTCATGGATTTCTCTGTCATAAGAAAAAATTACTGCAGGTATGTCGTAAGATAAAATTCCCCTAAATCTCTCGTATTGCATCTTGCTATCAAGACTAGTCAAATACTTATATTCTACTGAGCCTACAATCTGAAGTCTTTTAAATGGAAAATCTTCCATATAGCCTGTTAGTTGGAGACCTGGCCTGTTAACATCTGCATTTTCAAGGACTATATCTTTATAATCTGTTGATTCTATAATTATTTCAAGACCAAGGTTTTCCACAACCTTATGAAGCTTGATACTTTTATTATATATGCCCTTTCTGACTTCATTTACTATATGCTCACTCTTGTCATTTATATCTTTAACTTCTGTCATTAACTATCCTTTCAACCTAAAATACTTATATATTTCTAGGGCTGATTCTTTGCCCACCAGTGGTACTTCCATTAACTCTTCTACACTTGCCTTTTTGATATTTGATAGGGTCTTAAAGTGCTTATATAGATTTGCCTTAGTTTTTTTTCCCACTCCTTTAATTTCGTCAAGCTCTGACTTTTTCATAGTCTTTCTCATAAGAGACCTATGATAATTTATAGCAAATCTGTGAGCCTCTTCCTGGATTTCATAGATAAGTTTATACACTGGATCTTTTCTAGAAATTGGAATTTCTTCATTATCATAAATTATTCCTCTAGTAGTGTGCTTATTGTCCTTGACAAGGCCTGCAACTTCTATATCCATATTCATTTGCCTGAAAACTTCTTTGGCTATTGACACCTGGCCCTTACCCCCATCCATCAAGATAAGATCTGGTAATTTTCCAAATCCAGTATGGGTACTACCTTTTTCAATCTCTTTTCTAGCATTGGTAAGCCTTCGGGTTAAAACTTCCTTAAGTGAACCATAGTCATCTGGTCCTTCTATAGTTTTTATCTTAAATTTCCTATATTCTTTAGGATTAGAAATTCCATTTTCAAACACAACCATGGAACCAACAGATTGAACTCCAGATGTATTAGATATGTCAAATGCTTCAATCCTGTTAATCTTATCTAAATTCAACACTTCTTTAAGCTGGTTGATACCAGAAGACTTATTTCGTTCCTTCTTATCAATTCTCTTCTCATGCTTAATACGCATGTCGTGAGCATTTCGGCTAGCCATAGTAACTAATTCAAATTTCTTCCCCAACTTTGGCTTATGGATACTAACCTTAGACCCTTTTTTCTGACTAAGGTATTCAGCTATTGAGTCAAGCTCGTCTGGAAGATGGTCTACTATAATTTCTTTTGGAATAAAAATTAGGTCCAAGTAAAACTGCTTCATAAACGATGATATAATCTCAGAATCTTTTTCAGCATAATCATTTTTTATAATGAAATGCTCTCTATCAACTATATGGCCCTTTCTCATAAAGAAAACTTGGACCACAATTATTGAAGTCCCCTTGCTAAAGGCAATGATATCCATATCATCACCAGTAGTTTCTGTTACATATTGTCTTTCAGAAATGATTGAAAGTGCCCTATAGTAATCCCTATACTTAGCCGCCATCTCGAAGTTGAGTTTCTCACTTTCTTCATTCATCTTATCTAGAACTGTATCAGGAATTACCCTATCCTTTTTATCGAGAAACCTTCTTACATCATCGATATTTTCCATGTATCTTTTCTCGTCTTCTTTTCCTATACACGGCCCATTGCACCTGTTTATAAAATAATTTAGACATGGTCTATCAAGACTTTGACCCTTGTCAAAATTGAGGTTGCATGTCCTAAAAGGATAGTATACATGAAATAGGTCTATGGCATCATTTACCGCATAGGCATCAGGATAGGGACCAAAATAATCTGCCCCATCCTTATCTACTTGCCTAACCTTTTGTATCCTTGGGAATTTTTCCTTGTTAATCTTTATATAAGGGTATTGCTTATCATCCCTAAGGACAATATTGTATTTTGGCCTATTTTTTTTGATCAAATTTGATTCAAGGATCAAGGCTTCAACTTCATTTTGTACAATGATATACTCAAAATCAACAATATGGCTAACCATGGCAAGTACCTTGGCTCCCTTATTCTTGTTGTTATCAAAGTATTGCCTTACTCTATTTTTGAGAGATATAGCTTTTCCAACATA
The DNA here is from genome assembly GCA_945916625.1 of uncultured Anaerococcus sp. Next base: position 5,977 of record CAMEGY010000023.1, on the reverse strand, counting down.
TATTATCTCGCCATTTATATCTCTCATTATATAAACACCTGGCTTATCAGGCAGTTCTTTCAATTTATCTTTAAGTTCTTTACGACTCAAATTTCTTTACAACTCTCTTTCAGATATTCTAAATCATCGCCTTCAAGATATGGACTTAGCTTTTCGTAACATTTTTTATTGTAAGAGTTTAGCCAGTCGATTTCTTCTGCACTTAGCATATCGATTTTTACAGGTCTAGTATCAATTGGTACATAGGTTAGAGTTTCAAATTCTAGGAAATGACCAAACTCATTATCGAAGGCTTTTGTGACATAAGCTTCGTTTTCAATCCTTATTCCGTGGCTGTTTTCAATATAAAGTCCTGGCTCTATTGAGCTAGTCATATTCTCAACAAATTCTACTTGGTTTTTCTCTGAAATAGACTGAGGACCTTCGTGTACAGTTAGGACAAAACCTACACCATGACCTGTGCCATGGAAGAAGTCTTTTCCGGCCTTCCAAAGAGGATATTTTGCAATCATATCTAGTCTTTGTCCTGTAGTTTTATTCTTAAACTTAGCTAAAAATAATGACAAGAATGATTTAAGTACCAAGGTATAATCGACTTTCTCATCTTCTTTGAGGCTACCTAGGGCTATTGTCCTTGTTATATCAGTGGTACCTTCTTTGTAGTGTCCACCAGAGTCAAGTAAAATTAAGCCCTCATCCTTTATTGTCTTAGAACCAGTTTTAGATGGTGCATAGTGAACAATTGCTGCGTTTTCTTTATAACCTGCTATAGTTTCGAAAGAATCCTCTATAAAAGATTCATTCTCACTCCTTAAATCATGTAGTTTATTTGATGCAACAAGCTCATTTAAAGATCCAGTTTTTGCTCCAACTTCTAGCCAATTGAAAAACTTAACCAAGCTTACCCCATCAAGGATATAAGCTTCTTTTATACTTTCTATTTCTCTATCAGTTTTGATAGCTTTCATATAAGTTGTTAGGTTAATCCCCTGGCTTATCTTGACATTTGAATTTATAGAATCATAGATTGCAACATTTGTCCTAGATGGATCTAGGTAAATCCTGTTTTTACCTTGGATATTTTTTAGAAGTGTATAAATGTAATCATAAGAATAAATGCTTATACCATTTTCTTCCAAATAATTTCTAACTTCATCTGTTAGTTTATCTTCATCTATGCAAAGTGACGCTTTATCAGCTGAAATAAGCATATAAGACAAGACAACCGGATTGTAATCCACGTCATTGCCCCTAATATTTAATAAATAACAGATATCTTCAGGTGCACCTATAAAAGTATAGTCATAATGGCTATCTGCCATCTTCTCCCTTAAGATACTAAGTTTTTCACCAAGACTTTGCCCACAATATTTTTCATCATGAATCCAAATTTCATCTTTTGGAAGATCTGGCCTATCAGTCCATATCTGTGAAATATAATCAAGGTCAGAAACTAATATCCTTGATCCCATATTTTCTGATAAATCTTTGTAGCCAGAAACCGAGTAGCATTTGCCATCAAAACCAATTTTCCCAAATTCAGCTATATTCTCATCTAAATACTCAACTACTGTAGGATCATCTTCTACCCCCATTTTCATAAGGTCAAATTCAGAATTAGCAAGCTCTTTTCCTGCCTGGAGGAAATATCTCGAATCAGTCCAAAGTTTGGCCTCTTTTAGGGTGATTACTGCAGTACCAGCAGAACCAGTAAAACCAGAGATAAATTCTCTAGTCTTGTAGTAATCAGCTAGGTATTCTGATTGGTGCGGATCTGATGTTGCCACTATATATGCATCTATCTTTCTTTCTTTCATCAAAGATCTTAATTTTTCTAATCTACTATCTATATTCATCCCTAACTCCTATTTATTAATTTTGGCAAAATCTCTTGCCAAATTGCTTTTTATAATATTCTATCTTTCTTTATGATAATTTCTATATATTATTATACCAGACTTAGGTTCTTATTATAAGCTTAACAATGATTGATTTTTTCCTTAAATCCATTATAATATAATCGTTATAAAAATAAAAAAAGAGAGAGTGAAAAAGATGAAACTAGGAATTGTAGGCCTACCTAATGTTGGTAAATCAACATTGTTTAACGCCATAACTAAAGCAGGCGCCCTAGTTGCAAACTATCCGTTTGCGACAATAGATCCTAATGTGGGACTTGTAAACGTGCCTGATGAAAGACTAAATGTACTTGCAAAAATGAGTAATACCAAAAAAATTGTACCTGCTGTTGTAGAGTTTTATGATATAGCAGGACTTGTAAAAGGAGCTAGCAAGGGCGAAGGACTTGGTAATAAGTTCTTATCTAATATCAGAGAAACCGATGCGATAGTAGAAGTATTAAGATGCTTTGATGACCCAAATGTAACCCACGTAGATGGATCTGTTGACCCACTAAGGGATATTGAAACAATCAACTTAGAGCTAATCTTATCTGACCTTGAGCTTGTAGATAAGGTTCTCGAAAAGAAAAGAAAAGTAGCCAAAGCTGATAAGAGTGCCCGTGGTGAGGTAGAAGTTTTAGAAAAGATTGTAGCTGTACTTGAGGAAGGTAAATCAGCTCGTATCCTGGACCTAAACAATGAAGAGAAAAAACTTCTAAGATCTTACCAACTCCTATCCACCAAACCTATAATTTACGTCTGCAATGTAAATGAAGATGACGCAGCTGATGATGGCGCTAACAACAAATATGTAGAAAAGGTAAGGGAATTTGCCAAGGGAGAAAACGCTGAAGTTTCTGTTGTATCTGCAAAAATTGAGCAAGAAATTTCGGAGCTTGAAACAGAAGAAGAAAGGAAAGAATTCCTTGAAATGATTGGACTTACAGAATCTGGTACAGATAGGGTTATAAAGGATTCATATAAGACCCTTAACCTTATCTCCTACCTTACAACAGGTGAAGTTGAAACCCGTGCCTGGACAATCACAAAAGGTACCCGCGCCCAAGATGCAGCAGGCAAAATCCACTCTGATATAGCTCGTGGCTTTATCATGGCAGATATAATTTCTTATGACGACCTTGTAGCAGCAGGAAGCGAAGCTAAGGCTAAGGAAGCTGGCAAACTTCGCATGGAAGGAAAAGACTACATCATGCAAGATGGGGATGTGGTTGAATTTAAGTTTAATGTATAAAAAAATGATTAAAAGACAAGGAAAGCTTATAGTCCACACAGGCTCCATGTTTTCAGGCAAGACCACTTCCCTTTGGAGGGAGCTTTATAGGATGACTATTGCAAATTACAAGACTGTCGCCTTCAAGCCTTCCGTTGACAATAGAGATAGCGATAAAAAAATTGTATCCCACGATAACCTATCTTTAGACGCAATCAAAATCGAAAATTTAAACGAAATTATTGACTATGTTAAAAACAACGAAATAGATGCTATAGGGATTGATGAACTCCAGTTTTTCCCAAATGATCCAACTGAAGTTGTGGATATATTCAATAAACTTATGGAAAAAAATATCACAATAGTTGTTTCAGGGCTTGATATGGATTATAAAACAAGGCCATTTGAAATTATAAAAGAAATAATGCCTCTGGCAGATGAGCTAATTAAACACCATGCTATCTGTGCTTCTTGTGGTGAGGACGCCTGGGCTTCATACAGAAAATCATCTGATGATTCAAGAATTCAGATAGGCTCAGAAGACGTCTACGAGCCTTTGTGCAGGTCTTGCTATAACAAAAAAATGAGCGAGCGAGAAAAAACTAAAAACCAAATATCACTAGAAGGAATCAACTAAAAAATGCATGGTATCATCCATGCATTTTTTAGTTGGTATTATTTTGCTTTTTCTTTGAAGGAAAGAGCATTTTTTTCTAACTCATCAAATTCTTCTTTTGTTAGTCCAAATTCTCCAAATGTGATAAGTTCTGGATTGTGATAATCACTTCCCCCACTCTTAAATAAGTCAAACTTTTTGGCAAATTCTTGAGTTAGAGGATAATCTTCTTCTTTCATTTTTGAATGATTTATCTCTATTCCTTTAAGACCGTAGGATACATATTTTTCAATTTCAGAATAATTATGGTATTGGCAAGGATGGGCGATTATTGGTATACCACCATCTTTTAAGATAGCTTCTATCCCTTCCTTAACATCAATATAGCCCATTTTCATATCTGTTTCTTTACTTGTTTTTGATGCAAATAGTTCCTTGTATCTTTGTGGAGTCATCTCTTCCGGATATTTTTCCTTTAAAGCTTGGAAAATATTCATCTTAAATACTATAGAATATGGGGAAAATTTCTTAGCATCATCATAACTTATTTCGTAACCTTGTTTTCTAAGATTTTCTATAAGTTCTTTATGATATTCATTTCTACAGTGTAAGGTGTGGTTACATAGTTTTTCTATATTAGGAGTTTCTTCATTTAACCAAAGTCCTACCACGTGCACCTTCTTATATACATCAAAATCATAACAGCTCATCTCAACACCCTTTATGATTTTCATATTATGTTTCTTGCCGTATTTATAAATCTCATCATAATGGTTAACTGTATCATGATCTGTTATGGCAATTACTTTTAGACCGTGGTTTTTAGCATCAATTATTACATCTTCTATATCGCAAACACCATCTGAGTGGTTTGTGTGCATGTGTAAGTCTGCATATTTCATTTTTTAACTCCTAACAATACATCATCAAAATTAACTTCTTTATTTTCACTTATTTCAAAATCTCTATATTCATCAGAATTTGTAACAACGATTATCACATCGTCATCATAACCAGAATTATTTATAGTATCTAGGTTAAACTCTATCAGCTTGTCGCCTTTTTTAACTTTTGATCCAACTTCTACTAGTACCTTAAATCCTTGTCCTTTTAAGTTTACAGTATCAATACCAATATGGATTAGAACTTCCATACCATTGACACATTTCAAGCAAATAGCATGGCCCGAATCGAAAACTGCTGTGACTTCAGCATCTTCTGGACTTCTTAAGATTCCCATGCTTGGCTTTATAGCCACACCATTTCCCATAACCTTACTTGCAAAAGTATCATCATCAACTTCTTCTAGCTTTTTGACCTTGCCTTCAACTGGTGCATAAAGTAGGCCATCTTTTAGAGACATATCTTGATTTTCATCTTTTATTTCAACTAAATTTTCGTCTTCTTCATCTATAAATTCTGAATCATCGAAACCTATTATTAGGGTTGCAATAAAGGTAACAACTGACGCAATCACCATGGTAATTATTGCCATAAAGAAGAAGTTTTCTTCTTTCGATACCCACATTGCTAGGGACAATATTCCTGGTGTCACATAAATAAATGCCTTAAGCTTAACTATTCCTGCAAAGATTCCTGCTACGAAAGCTCCTATCATAGCAGCATACATTGGTGTTTTTAGTTTTAAGTTAACACCGTACATTGCAGGTTCCGTAATTCCTCCAAGGAAGGCTGTCACGGATGAAGAAAATGCTAGTGACTTTAGATTTTTATTTTTTGTTTTTACTGATACTGCAAGAGCTGCTGCCGCCTGACTCATATTTGAACAAAGAGCAACAACCCTAATCACTGGGTCAAATCCTTGTTCTGCCACAAGTGCAATAGAAATAGGACTTAAAGCCTTATGGACTCCCACTGACACAAGCCATGGATAAACAGCTGCAAGGATTGCAATAGCAAACATTCCTACCTTGTCATATAAGAACATTGATCCCTTTGCTACAAAGGCAGAAATATAATTACCAATTGGTGCTATAAGGATAAATGTTAGTGGCATCATAATCAAGGCAATTAGTAATGGTTCTGCAAAAACCTTAATCATATCTGGTACAATTTTCTTGACGTATTTTTCCACATATGACATGATCCATACACCCATAAGGGCAGGTACCAGACTAGAAGTGTATTTAACTAAGGGAACACTTATGCCTATAAACTTAAATACTTCACCTTCTTTTACAATATCCATCCAAACAGGATTTACTAAAC
>CAMEGY010000022.1 GCA_945916625.1 uncultured Anaerococcus sp. | reverse complement strand
ATGCTATTTTAACCATGCAATGATTATAGAAAATATTGAGTATTCAGATAAGTATAATTTAATCAGGCTGACTATCTCTGGTGAGAAGTTTTTTATAGACTATGATATGTATTATGAAAATAACTTTGAGTCGGGTAAAGAAATTACTTTTGATCTTTACAAAAAAATTTTGGCTAATGACGAGTTTAATAGGGCAAAAAATTTTGCTCTTAATAAAATTTCTTATTCTCAAAAGTCTACCTATGAGATTAGACAAAAGCTAAGAGAAAAGAAATTTTCTGACCATGTTATAGATGATATTATAGCCTATCTTGACTCTTATGGGTTTTTGGATGATGAAGCCTATGTTAAGGCCTATATAAGGGATAAGGATGAGATTTCCCGCTGGTCAAGGGGGAAAATCCGTTACATGCTTAAGGGTAAGCATATCGATGATAATTTAATAGAAGATTACCTATATCTTATAGATGACATAAGAGAAGCAGAAAAGGCAGGTTTTTTTGCTGATAAAAAGATTAAGGGTGATTTTTCTTTTGAAAATAGGACTAAGGTTTTTAGGCACCTTGCCGGTAAGGGTTTTGATATAGATATTATTAACATCGTTCTTGATGAGAGATTTTCCTAATGCATTTTGTATATATTTTAAGATGTGGCGACAATAGCCTATATACTGGCTACACTACTGATGTAGAAAAAAGACTAGAAGTTCACAATTCTGGTAAGGGTGCCAAATATACAAGGGCTAGACTCCCTGTAAAGCTTGTTTATTACAGGAGGGTTGATAGCAAATCTATAGGACTTAAGCTTGAGTCTAGAATAAAAAAACTTAGCAAGAATAAAAAAGAGGCTTTAGTCAAAGCATTTGAATTAAGGAAGTAAATTTTTCTCACTTAGTTTTGCTTTTAGACTATTGCCTCTTCTTTTTATGGTCATTTCAAAAAGTCCCATTTTTGTAAATCCAAAAATTTCTGCCTCTAGTTTATATTTATCACATGCTTTTTGAAATTCTTCTATTATTTTCTTTTCCCCGTCTGACCTTAAAAAATCTATTATAACCATACCTCCAATATTTCTAAGCTTCAGATTATAGGTTATAAAATCAATTAGTTCAAGATTAACATTTAATAAAAAGTCCTTCTTTTTATTTTTTGACTTCCTAGATCCTGTGTTTATATCGATTACTGTAAGAGTCTTAAGTTCATCTATAATTATAGCTAGGTCATTATAAAATATTTCAGAATTAGATATATTTTTGATAAGTTCTTTAATGATAGATGAATTTTTTATTTCAAATTCTCTTATTTCATAGTCTTTAAAGCCACTCAAATAAGTATCTCTTAATTTGTTTTCTACAAGTAGTTTTGGCGTTGGTAGGAAGTTTTCTTCTTTTATAAGATTTTCCTTATCCAGGATGATTTCCCTATATAATCGCTCATCTTTTCTCTTATTTTTCTTTAGCTTTGGTCTTCCCTTTAGGGGGTACCTGGTTAGGGTGTAGGCTTCATTTTCTATCTTGAAATTTTCGCTTGCGAGTCCTAACTTACCATTAGCAGGCTCTCTTACATATTCTACAATCGCAGTATCTCCTATTTTATAGGATAGGGTCGATTTTAGAAATAAATTTTCTGTATCAGATATTTGTACAAAATAAGCATTGAGGCTGTCAATCTTATTTACTACCTTAGCCCTGTAGATATTATGAAGAGGAGAGTCATAGAAAATAAGATCCATAACTCTCCCCTCTTCACATCTAACAAGGACTTTCTCTTTTTTATCCTCGTATATTATTCTCATTTGCTAAATATTCTCTTAATCTTTTCAAAAAATCCGATTGTTTCAATGGGCTCAGCCTGGCCTGCTATTAGGTTATCTATTACTTTTTTGAAATATTCATTTTCTTTAACATAGCCAAGGTATTTTGATTTTTTGCCTTCTAGTTTATCCTTTATAGGGCGTGGGTCAAAGGAATCATCAGCGCGATTTATAAAATAATAATCAGAAGTTAAGTCTTTGTCGATATCTTCTTTTCTAATTATGTCTATTTTTATCGCATCCTTTATTGCAAGATCAAGATTGTCTATTATTATGATATCTGATTCTACTTCGTCTAATAAGTTATAGACATCATCTACCTTAAACTCATACTTATCTTCTACAAGTGGTGCTATTATAAAGCTTAAGTTGTTATTTTCGTTAACTATTACCCTATCTAAATCACATATTTTTAGGAAATAATCTGAAATATCATAACTTACCATGCCATCTTTTTTGAAAAAATCTTCTATATTTGAATTTTCATCCCTAAAAAAGGATGTAAGCAGGACTTTATTATTTTCTGACAGTCTTTCTGCTAGATTTACGGCAAAGTCAGTTTTGCCTATATCATTTTTCCCATTTATTAAATATATTTGCATATTTTCCTCTTATCTATTGGCCATCGCCTGTAGCTGATTCACCGAGGTCCTGGATATCCTCTGCAGTCGCCTCTGCATTTATCATCTCTACATTGAGGTCAAAATATCTTGCGATAATATCTCTCATGATTGGTGATGCGTTGTAGGATGTATCACCCTGGGTTAGGACTATTGAAATTGCAATTTCTGGATTGTCATAAGGTGCGAACCCTACCATCCAAGCGTAGGTATCATAGTCTGTTCCATCTGGGTTTTTACCTTCTACTTCTGCTGTACCGGTTTTTATACCTATGTCTATTGGTAACTGGTTTAAGACAGCATTTTTCTGGCTAACCAAAAGTGTTCCGTATTTGATATCTTCTAGGTATTTTTTATCCTTGATATCTATTCTCTCATTTTCCGGAACATTTTCAAATAAAATTTCTCCAGAGTCGTGGTTTTTCACTTTGTTTATGAGAGTCAGTTTGTTTAGGTAGCCACCGTTTGTTAGGGTTGCGATTGCTCTATTCATCTGAATAGGAGTGTAGGCGTTTTGTCCTTGGCCTATTACGATGTTAAGCATGTCTGTGATATCCCATTCAGCTTGGTTTAGGTAGGTGTATTTTATAGTATCAGCTATACCTGCCCTTTGACCTTCTGGTACAACCAAAGCATCATAACCTCTCTCATCAAAGAAGTCTATGATTGCCTTTCTTGACCAGTCTTTTGGATTGTCTGTAAATTTCACAATATCAGCTATATCTTGCTCAAAGTCTGCCCTAGATTTTTTAACCCCTTCCTTTATGAAAAGTGTTAGGTTTTTATCTAGGTAATCTTTTAACATCAACTTTGTAACTTCAACTTTTTTTCCTATTGATGGTACATTACCCTTAGCTTCCCTTGGAATATTTATTTCTATGCCTGTTTGTTCATCAAGTCCAAGCATTTCAGCTGCTATTCTTATGTCGTTTAGCTCAAGCTTGGTTGTAAGACTATCACCGTCTTCTGGGTTTTCACCAAGGGCTAGGGTGTAGAAATAGTAGTTACAAGAATCTCTTATAGCTCCATAGAGGTTTTCTTCTCCGTGGGTTAGACCACTTTCAGTATAGATTAAGCAAGAAAATCTCCTATTTCCTATCTCCATAAAGCCGTGGCAGTTATTAATGGCTAGTGGATCAAGGCCCTTTTCTAATGCTGCAAGAGCTGTTACTAGCTTGAAGGTAGAGCCTGGCATAACCGCAGTTTGGGTTGCTATATTAAGCATTGGCCTTGGTGCAAGTGGTCCGTCGCTATCTTCTACCTGGAGGGCTTCCCAGTCAGATCCTGATATACCTGTAGAAAATAGGTTTGGATCGTAGTTTGGATATGAGGCAAGAGCTAGAACTTCTCCAGTCTTGACATCAGATACTACTACAGCCCCACTTTCTGCATGAGGCGCTATTTTATATGGCCTAAAAGACCCATATTCTGATTCATAGAAACCCGTTTCTCTTAAAGCTTCTAAGACTCCCTTCAGTGATTCTTCCGCCTGTTTTTGTAATTTTGCATCTATTGATAAGTAAACATCATCACCTGGTTCGGACTTAGTTTGAGATATTGTCTCACGCCTATTTCCAGAGGAGTCCACTGTCACAAGCGATCTACCGTTTTTTCCTTTAAGATTGTCTTGGTAGGATTCTTCTATACCAGTTTTGCCTATTATTTCATCTCTTAAATAGGCCCTTTCGTTCACATACTTATCTACTTCCTCTGCTGTAGCAATAGGTCCCATATAACCTAGGACATGGCTTGCAAGGTTCCTATTTGGATAGGACCTTATAGGTATAGTCTCTACTACTATGCCGGAGGCAGAATCTATCTTTTCTTCGATCTTAAGTACTGTAGATTCATCAAGATTGTAGACAATATTTATTGGCCTATAGCCGAAGCTACCTTGCCTATTTAAGGTATTGTCTATAGTTAGGATCCCAACTGCTTTTACATTGTTAAACCTATCTAGGTTGTTGACTTTTTTTAGGTATTCAAGGATTTTTTCTCCATCATCTTCTTTCATCAAGATATCGACAATTTCTTTTGTAGAATTTGCCTTATCCTTGTTTGCATAATGGGTGTAGAAATCTTTTTTATCAGTTGTAAAGGTGTATTCCCACTTTTCTGGGTCATCTTCTGTAATATCAATATTTGGATAAATATTGTTGCGGGTATTGGCATTTTGTGCCATGTACTTTACATATTCTGATAAAACAAGGGGCTTTATTAGGCCATGCTCATCAGCAAGCCTTGCAAGTTCGTCTACGGCTGTACCCGCTTGTGGATTTTTAAACCTTAGATTGACTGAGTATTGGTTTTTATCATCCTTGCTTTCTGTGATAACTTCTGTTTCAAAGTTGGCGTAGACTCCCTTATTTTCTAATTCTTCTATCATCATATTTGCAGGTATTACATATGTTCCATCTTCATCTACCATGGCAGAAGTGAGAACTTCCTTGATTGTAGCATTTTTTACAATTTGGTAGAAGTCATCAGCTGGCTTTGAATTTAGGCTGATTTTTCTAAATACCTTATGGAGTCTGGCTTTTTTCTCGATTAGGTCTTGGTCACTTTTTAGGGCATAAGAATCCATGGTTAGGTTGCCCAGAAGCTTATGGTTATCTAATATCTTATAAGCAAGTAGCCTTGCATGAGAATTTTGTAGGATTGATAAAAGTACCGACCTATCTTCGCCAACTGATTCTAGGATAACATCTATAGGGTCATCATTTTTACTATAGCCTATGGATGCCAATTTTTTCTCATAATTTTTCTTATATTCTACCTTAAGCTTTCCTTCACTCTGGCTTATATGGACTGGCACGACTATCCCTCTTTTCTTAAGGGCAAGGATGGCTGTGTTTAGGGTTTCGTATTTGACTCCTTCTTCCTCATAAAATGACAACAAAAACTCATCTATAAGGTCATTTTCTGTAAGTTTATCTACTACAGCTTCTATGGGCATCTCTTTTTTTGTAAAATAATCTTCATCCTTTTTGTATTTAAAAGTATTTAATTTGATATTAAAATCTTCGGTGTAGTTTACCCCGTCTTCTTCTAGTATGTCTACTAGATTTGATATAAGATTTACCCTCTTATCCTCATCTAGATCCATGAGTTCATCTTTGTAGAGCTTGACTGCAAAAGATGGGACAGAGGTTGCCAGTATCCTACCTTCCCTATCGTAGATATTGCCCCTGCTTGCAAGTTCGTCCACTTCCTTGACCTTTCTATTATCAGATAGGTCTCTGTAATAATCTCCCTTAGAGACCATTACATTAAAAAGTCTAAGGACGATTACTAGAATAGATAAGACGACTACAACTTGGATGAATATAAGTCTATTCTCTTTTCTATTTTTCATAAATTCCTCTAAATTCTATAAGTTGGTATATACATTACTTTTTTGATAATTAGATAGTAGATTAAGTAAATAGCAGAGTTTAATATAGCTTCTACAAATAACCTAAGTCCAAAATAAACTGTTATGGATTCAAATGTTTTACCAAATAGATAATATATACCGTTTACTAGTAAAAAGTTAAATAGTGTTGCTATTATAGAAATAACTACACCTTCTTGCTTGCTTTTATTAGATACTTTTACAATTTTACCAGAAGCTAATATTCCTATGAGGTAGTAGGATAGGGCCCTAACTCCGATTAGGCTTGTAAAAAGAAAGTCTTCAAAAAGTCCAACTACAAGACCTCCCACTCTTCCAGTTTTGTTTGGCAAAATTTGTGATAGGGCAATTACGGCTGGTATTATTATGTTAACATTAGCTCCTATAATATCTATTTTAGAGAAAATAGAGGTCTGCAATACAAAACTTATAAAAAGTATAAGAAAACTTTTAAATTTATTCATATATTTCTCCCTCTTTTTGTTTTTTCTCTTTTGTGACAGGTTTACTATCTGACAAGTAGGTCTTATCTTGTTTTAGAACTAAAACCCTATATAGGTGTGAAAAGTCTACTGGTGATTTTATGGTTATATTTTTCCTTAGTGAATCTTCACTCATGGTAACTGTTGCAACCCTTCCTATATAGATACCATACGGATAAATTCCCCCAAGTCCGCTTGTTAGGAGAATATCTTTTTCATTAATCTTACTTTCTAGGTCGATCATATAGCCTTGGATGGTGTTTTTGTTAAAAATATCAATTACTCCATAATCACCGGAATTAGCGTTTACAAAAGATACGTCATTTTCGCTAGAATTAATTGTTTCAACCCTAGCTGTAGTTTTGTAGACCTCTGTGACCTTGCCTACAAGGCCTGTGTAGTATTTGCTATCTCCGACAGCTTGCAAAATTATGTCGTTGACTTCAATCCCATCTACACTTCCCTTATCTATATGAAAGTGAGTTGTCATTGAGTTTACATCTGTATTTACAAGTTTTGCCTTGATATATTTGTTTTCACTACCCTTAGTAGCTTCTGCTTCTTCTTTTAGGAAATCTTCCCTATTTATAGCTGCAATGAGCCTTGCGTTTTCCATAACTAGGGCTCTGTTATCAGCCTCTAATTTTAGGACCTGCTCGCGAGTTTCTTTAGAACCTATTGTTCTTTCCATCTGTTCAATTATAGCTGATGATATAGAATAGGTCACTTTTTCGAATGGACTAAATATGGTATTTGCAAGGTTTGAGCCTGTTTGAGCTAAGCCTTCGGTTTGACTAGAAATCAAGATAAGTAGGATAAGCCCAACTATTGTTAATACATACGGTTTTTTATCTTTTTTTACTCTTTTATATGCCATAACTACCTACTTACGATACTTCATATATTTTTCAGGATTCTCTAAAATCATTCCTGCTCCAAGAATAGCATCTGTAGACGGTTCTTCGGAGTGGTAAGATTTTAATCCTATTTTCTTTTCTATATATTCCCCTAGGCCTGATAATTGGCTTAAACCACCGGATAAGGCGAATCCATTTCTTTTTATATCCGATGATATTTCTGGCGGAGTTTTCTCAAGGGTTTCTAATACCATATCACAGACTTCGTCAGCAAAAGGAAGTACACAAGAAACAATCTCGCTTGACATAACCTTTACTGTTTTTGGTCTTGCATCGTGGAGGTCTCTACCATCTACTTCTATTTCTTTATTGCCATCTTTAATCTTTAAAGAAGCAAGATTTATTTTTACTTTTTCTGCTTTATTTTTCCCTATTTCAAGACCCTTTTCTTCTCTAAAAAAGTCCACGATTTTTTCGTCAATATAGTCTCCACCCTTATTTATAGTGTTTGATACAACTATTCCATTTAGGGCAATTATTGCTACTTGACTTGTGCCAGCCCCCATATTTATAAGTAAAATTCCCTTAGGCTCATCTGGGGCTAGGTTCATGCCATAGGCTGCTGCTAGGGATTCGTCTACTAGAATTATGTCTCTGCTACCTGCGTGTAGGGCCGCATCTTCTACAGCTCGTTTTTGTATATCAGTAATACCTGATGGTACAACTATTACAACTCTTGGTTGAATAAAACTAAAGCCTACATTTACCTTGCCAAAAAAGTAATTAAGCATAGCTTCTGTTAGGTTAAAGTCTGTTATAACTCCGTTTTTAATTGGTTTTACTACTTGAATATCGTCGTGTGTTTTTCCAAGCATATCTTTGGCTTCTTGACCTATTGCCATAACCTTGGAATATGTCTCATCTAATACAAGGCTTGATGGCTCATTTATAATAAGACCTTCCCCTTTTTTGTATACTAAAATATTGCTAGTGCCAAGATCTATGGCAAAGTCTTTAGCAATCATTTGAAATTTCATCCTGTTCTCCTATATATAATTATCTTTTTTTAAACTAACATATAATCCGTGACCTATAATGAGGTGGTCTAGGACACCTATATCAAGGATATCTCCAGCATCTATAAGCCTGTGGGTAACCATTAGGTCTGCCTTTGATGGACTTGGATTACCGGATGGGTGGTTGTGTGCAAGAATAATCGACTTTGCCGATCTTTTTATAGCTGGTTTAAACACTTCCCTTGGATTTACAATTGATGAAGATAAGTCGCCAATCGAAATTAATTCTTTTGAGATTACTTCATTTTTATTATTAAGTAAGATTGTATAAAAATATTCCCTATCCTTTAGAGCTATAGTGTCCTTTATAAACTCGTAGGCATCTTCGTTGGAAGTGATGGTGTATTTTTCCTTATTTAAAATACTTTCCTTAATTCTTTTGCCTAGCTGGAGGCTTGCCACAATTTTAGAAGCCTTAGCTTCCTTTATCCCGTTTATTTTTTTAAGCTCCTCTACTTCAATTTCTAGAAGGGCTTCTTCGCTAAAGGTATCTAGTATTTCACCTGCAAGCTCAATTGCATTTTTCTTATCAGTGCCTGTAGATATTATAATAGCCAAAAGTTCTTTATCTGTAAGGCTATCATGGCCTAGTTTTATAAGTTTTTCCCTAGGCCTATCTGTAAGCTTCATATCCTTGATAGTCTGTTTCACTTATGCTTTTTCTCCGATACTCAATTTTTTCATGTGCTTTATAATAAAGTTTGAAGAAAGTCCTACAAAAAATCCACTAAAGGTTCCTACAAGTACTAAAAGTGGAAAATAATTAAACATCTTAATATTTTCCATAATAATAGCTGCTACTATAATTTGTCCAAGGTTGTGGGCAAAGGCTCCGATTTCACTAACCCCTATAAATGAAAATAGGCGGTCGTGGAATTTTAAGGCAAGGGCCATTGCAATTGATGAAAGAATAGCACCAGCAGCTGAATAGAAAAACGAGGTGACAGCACCTGTTATCAGTACCAACATAAAACTCTTAAGTAGGGCAATTGTAAGACTTGCTTTAAATCCATAAAAATAAAGACTTACTAATATTATTATATTTGAAAGTCCAAGTTTTGCACCTGGTATTGGCACTGGCATGGGTATTTGCAATTCAATAAGAGAAATTATGAGAGCTAAGGCCACAAGTAGGGCCATATTAGTTAATTCTTTTATATTTTTCCCCATTAGTTCACCACCTTATCTATCGCGTCTTCGTCTTTTTCGTCTTTACCTTTGCTTTCTAATTCCAAGTATAGCCTATTAGGCAGACAAATTATAGTCTGACCTTCTTTTTCAATAGGATGCATATGAGTACAAATCTGATCCTGACAGTCTGCCTCTTTTATATAGGCTCTCTTATCTTTGATGACTACTGTATTGTAGTGTCCTCCGTATTCGGCCCTGTACTCTGTATCTTCGTCCATAGGGAGTTTCTTAATTACTACGCCATCTTGTTCGACTAAAAGCATATCGCCTTCTTCCCCCACGATAGCTCTATTAATTGCAAAATTTAGGCCAAAACTCATAATTATAAGGCCTAGAATTACAATTATATCTCCTTTTCTTATCTTCATATATTTACCTCTAATATTTCTATCTA
>CAMEGY010000021.1 GCA_945916625.1 uncultured Anaerococcus sp. | reverse complement strand
ATGATGAAATTGCTTTCGTAGCAAGTAAATTCTACAAGGGATCCTCATCCAAGTCTCAAACAGGCTTAGGTTTATCAATATGTGAAGAGATAGTCAAGGCTCATGACGGCAAACTTATTATTAAGTCAAAATATGGAGTTGGGACAGTTGTAAGTGTTATGCTACCGAGGTTAGAAGATGAAAAAACTAATTAAACTTTTTATATTTTCTATAATATCGATCATACTATCATCATGTGCTAATTATAATAATGATGCCTTAAATGAACTTATACAAATTCCTAAGCAGGATGCTCCAATAATCAAAGGGACATGGGAAGTAGTCGAAATAAAATCCACAAGCTATGGGGAAGAGACGACTACTACAAATTTGGGAGATTATTTATATATTAATAAGAATTTGGTTGCTATTAATAATTCTTATGCATTTCCTCCTAGCTTTAATTCTAAGTATGTGAAGCTATCTGATTATATGAAAAATAGAGGAATAGAGATACCTAAAAACTTCAAGGATAGAAATGTAGTAGTTATTAATGCTTCTCAAGGTCAATTATTTTCTAGGGATTTCATTGTTACAGGCAATAATTATTTATTTTTTATTAAAGATGATAATATTATAAGCTGTAAGAGAATTGATGATAAGGTAGATCCTAAAATTCAAGATTCTTATGCAAAACTTGCCTCTAAGGAAAGAACGACAACTACAGAAGGAGAGGAAATTGCAGAAGACTTGTCTTTACTTCTGGGTGTTAGGGAAAGAATAGATCCTAATAGTGAAGATGCCCTATATAAATATTACACATATCTTATTAGAATTGAAGATGATGACTCAATAAAATACCAAAAGGCAGAAGATATTTTTATAAAAAATCAAGATGAATATTGGCAAGTAACTTTGGATTTAAACAATATTACAAACCTATATGATGAAATAAAGGCATACCCTATAAAGATAAAAGATAAGGATGATAGTGAGGTATTACTTAAAAATTATACCTTCAATGATATCAATCTTAATATGCGCTTAAACTTTGTTTCAAATGGTTTTATTTCAATAGATTATACAGATACGAATGATGAAAATCCTGTTAGAAAATATGCCTTGATGGATACAAATAATATCGCAGATAATAAATTTATGTCTCTTCAAGAGTTTACTGGTGAAGACCAAAGTGATTCTATCTTTAGAGAAAAAGTAAAAGAAGAAGTAAATAAAACTTTCCCGAAGACTAATTTTGATGATTTGAGTGTTGATAATACTAATTTTGGAATAGTAAGAAACCAAGGTATTTGGGAATTTCAGTCTTCTATATCAATGGGGAGCGGCGATGAATTTATGCAAAATTTCTTCAATATTGATATAGCTATAGGTGATTCCATGCTCAATCCCAACAATTCAATTATAACTAGAGACCAGGTTTATAATATTAATACACAATTTAAAGACTATTTAGTTATGGCAAATCAAAGATATGTTTTAATTCAAACACCTGATGAAATTTTGATTCATAGAATTAAAGATGGAATAATTGAAAAAGCACCTGTCTATGCTATAGCGACAAGAATGCCAGCTACTGTTATAAGCATAGATCAGTTTCTAGGATCTAATGCAACAGATGTAGAAAAAGCTTTTGAAAAGTATAATACTATAATTGAAAAATAAATTTTGACTTCAGGTGTAAATATCTGATATTATTTTAATAGGAGTTAACATGCAGTTAGTTTTTGCAAGTAATAATATTAATAAACTAGAACAAGTAAAGTTGCTTTTAGATAACGATGAGGTTCTTATGCCAAAAGATATCGGAATTGATGATTTTGATGTGATAGAAGATGGCATTACTTTAGAGGAGAATGCCTATAAAAAAGCACACGAGCTATATAAATTAACTAAGAGAAAAGTCTTTTCTGATGATACAGGATTATTTGTTGAAGCTCTTGATGGTAGACCGGGCATATATGCTCACAGATATGCAGGCGAAGATGCTACTGATAAAGATAATAGGAATAAAATGCTCGAAGAATTAAGAGATTCTCACAATAGAAAAGCCTATTTCAAAACTGTTATCTGTTTTATAGATGATTATGGGAATGATTATTATTTTGAAGGAATACTCAATGGAGAAATATCTACCAAAGAGCTTGGTAATGGAGGTTTTGGTTACGATAAGATTTTCTATATCGAAAAATATGGTAAAAGCCTAGGGCAGATGGATATTGATTTTAAAAATGAAATTAGTCACAGAGGCCTTGCTATGAAAGAATTTAAAAAATTCTTGGACAAAAAATATGAAGATTTTAGTAACTAGCGATACCCACGGTTATCATGATAGGATCACCGACTTGATTTTAAATAGGGGAGATCTTGATCTTATGCTCCATGCTGGTGATGGTGTTGATGACTGTGAAAATATCCATTATGAAACTGGAATTGATTATCATGTAGTAAAGGGAAATAATGACTTTTTTACTAATGAACCTTATTATAAAGTTGTAGAATTAGAAGGATATAGAATATTACTTACACATGGTCACAAAGAAGGAATTGATTATACTTTGTCAAACTTAATAGAAAAAGCAAAAGATAATTCGTGTGATATTGCTATTTTTGGTCATATTCATAGGTATGTTGAGCTTAATAGAGCTGGAATTTTGATCTTAAATCCTGGTTCACCTTCATTACCAAGAGATGGTACTCCATCTGCAATTATCATGTCACTTGATGATAAAATAGAAATAGAGAAAGTTTTATTTAACTAAGGAGAAAAGATGTCGGGTTTAATTAATTTAATAAGTGAATATTCATCAAGACTTGCGATACTTCCTATTCTTGCTTTTATGAATGTCGTTATAACAGTAATAGTACATTTTATTAACAATAGAAAAATTATAAAATTCATACCTTCATTTATTATTGGGATTGTAGCAGTCCTCATTGGAATATACTCAATCACAATATTTCATACCCCAATGGGTCTTAATACAGCCTGGATTGCACTATTTTTAGGTGCTACCGCTTTGGTAGGAATTTGTGTTTGCTTTATTATCGACTTAATATACTCTATTAAGAAAAATATGGGCATAGAAGTTAGCCAAAAAGAATTTAAATTTGCTAATAAATTAAATTCAGAAAAAACATTTAAAGCAAAAAGAAAAAGAAAAAAAGGTAAAAGTGATGAGTAAGGCAGCGTTTTTTGATATTGATGGGACACTTTTTAGAAATTCTTTGCTAATTGAGCATTTTCTAAAACTTGTTGATGATGGAATACTAGATAAAAAAATATGGACTGACGAAATAGGACCTTTGTATAGCAAATATGAAAATAGACAGGGAGCATATGAAGATTATCTTGAAAAATCTGCACTTGCATACCAACGTGCTATGGTTGGCCTAAATAAGGAAATAGTAGATAAATATGCTGAAATTGTTTTAAATGAAAATAGAAATAAGGTTTATAATATTACAAGAAATGCAGTAAAAAAACATATTAAAGAAGGTTATTTAATATTTTTCATTTCTGGTTCCCCAGATTTTCTTGTTGATGGTTTTTCTAAGTTATATGACGCTACAGATTCTATATCAACTGAGTATATTTTTGATGAAAATAATAAATTTACTGGTAAAGTATTACCTATGTGGGATGGCGAAAGTAAACTTACCGCTGTTGAGAAATTAAAGAATAAATATGACATAAATCTTGAACAATCTTATGCTTATGGGGATACAAATGGAGATATAACCATGTTTCAATTAGTAGGCAATCCACATGCGATAAACCCATCTTTTGAATTGATTGATAAACTTTATAAGGATGAGGAGCTAAGAAAAAAAGCTGTTATTAATGTTGAAAGAAAAGATGTAAATTATAAATTTTCTCTTGCTGACTTAAGGGTAGATTTTATAAAATTTTAAAATAATTTGAATGAATTTTTTTAAATATTAATCTTAGATAAAAGCTAAAACAACTAGAAAGATATTCATTAATTAAATTTTAATGGATATTTTTACCATTAATTTAGCTTTTTTTATTTGGTCGGCAAATAAATATAAATAAATGGCTTTGTTTTTATGTTAAAATAGTAGTCGAGGTAGAATAATGAAGGCAGAAATAAGGAAGCATATTCCAGTAATTGAAAAACTTGAATATAATTATTTAGTAGATGAAGATATATACTCTCTAAACACCCTTATGTCTTTGTTATACGACAGAAATTTTATCAATTTCTCTAAGCATTCCTATTATTCAAAGGATTACTGCTTTAAGAATCTTAAGAAGTATTTCTGGAATCTTGTAGATATTGATGAAATAATCAATTCTTTAAGCAGAAATATTGGTTCAGATATTGATAGGTATGAATATCTCATATCGGTCAAGGCACAGTTTAGGGCATTTAGATCAAAAAAGGCGGTAGACAAGCTAGAATTTTTGATGATTGAGACTTTTGGCGTCGATTATCTCCTTGATGGAGCTAATTTCTACTACAATGCCGATGACAAGAAACTGATTAAAATAGGGAATCATATGAAAGACGCAATATTTTCAGATAGGGATTTGGTTGCTCATTTGAGAAGAGACCTATACAATTTCGCAGATATTTGTTTAAAAAACAAAATTTATGCTATAGATTTGCTAACCCATAAACAGCTTACATTTAATAAAGAAAGCATTTTTACAGAAGATATAACAACGAAACAAACCCAAAAGATATATGAAAAAACTGTCAATTACCTTTCTAGGTCTATAATTGACACTTATGCAGAGTATTACTATAGAGGTTTGATAAGAGAAGTATTTGAAAGGTATCAATAGGGCTAAAAAGCCCTTTTTATTTTGTTATGATAGTATTAGGAATAGATCCAGGCATAGCTATAATGGGCTACGGCGTGGTTGAATTTAAATCAAACAAGGTTAAAGTATTAGAAAACGGTGTAGTTACAACATCATCTAAAACTAGAACTCCAGAGAGACTTAAGATTTTATATGATAATCTTGATAAGATTATAAAAGAATATAAGCCAGATGAATTTGCGATTGAAGAATTATTTTTCAACCAAAATGTTAAAACTGCAATTACAGTTGGACACGCTAGAGGTGTTCAAGTTCTGTGCGCCCAAAATAATGGGCTAGATATTTATGAGTACACACCCTTACAAATAAAGCAAGCTATAACAGGATACGGTAGGGCTAGTAAACAGCAGATGCAGCTTACAATTACAACACTTTTAAATCTAAAGCAAATTCCTAAACCGGACGACGCTGCAGATGCGCTTTCAGTTGCCCTTTGTCACGTACTAAGCCAGAGATTTAAAGAACAATATAGGATGAATTAATGATTTCATATATAATAGGAGATATCAAGGTTATAAGTGAAGATGGATTTGTAATTGAAAATAACAATATAGGTTATTTTATAAATTCTACCTTGACAAGCCTTGCCAATATACAAATAAATAACGAATATAAAATTTATACATCTATGCAAGTGAGAGAAGATGATATATCTATATATGGTTTTGTTTCTAAAGAAGAACTAGAGATGTTTTTATTATTAATATCGGTATCAAGTGTTGGACCAAAGATTGCCTTAGGCATGCTATCATCTATAGATGCGGATGACATAAAAATCGCCATAGTTAACAATGATATAGATTCACTAACTCAAGCCAAAGGTATTGGTAAGAAAACTGCTTCAAGAATCATCTTGGAGCTTGTAGATAAGGTTAAGAAAATGGCTATGCCACAAAAGCTCAAGTCAGAAGAAAGCATAGCTATAGATAATGATAATTTCGGTGTAGCAAGAGAGGCTTTAAAAAACCTAGGTTATGTAGAAAATGATATTTCAAGTGTCTTAAATGAGCTTAAGGGATTAGACCTAGGATTAGAAGAGCTAATTAAAGAAAGTTTGAAAAGACTTATTTAGGTGGATAAATGTTTGATGAAAACCAAAGAATAGTAGGATCTAACGAACAAATTGAAGATTTAAAACAAGAGAACACAATCAGGCCTAGGTGGCTTAAGGATTATATCGGGCAAGATAAGGCTAAAGAAAAACTCGATATATTTATTAAATCATCATTATCAAGAAAAGAACCTTTAGACCACGTTTTGCTTCAAGGACCTCCAGGTCTTGGGAAGACTACCCTATCTACAATTATTGCTAATGAATTAGGAGTTAATCTAAGAGTTACAAGTGGCCCTGCTATAGAAAGGCCATCTGACCTTGCAAGTATTCTTACAAATCTTGCAGAAGGGGATGTTTTATTTATCGATGAAATACATAGGATAAATAGGTCTGTTGAAGAAATATTATATTCTGCTATGGAAGATTTTGTACTTGATATAATTGTAGGAAAGGGTCCAAATGCACAATCTATAAGGATTGATCTAGAGAAATTTACACTTATAGGTGCAACCACTAGGGCAGGAATGCTTTCGGCACCACTTAGAGATAGGTTTGGAGTTTTATTGGCACTAAATCTTTATAATGAAAATGATTTGACCACAATTGTTAAGAGATCTGCCGATATTTTAAATATTCCAATAGATGATATGGGAGCGGTTGAGATTGCTAAAAGATCCAGAGGAACTCCAAGAATAGCCAACAGGCTCCTAAAAAGAGTTAGAGATTATGCCATAGTTAAAGCTGATGATAAAATCGATTATGAAACAAGCAAAAAAGGTCTAGAGCTGCTTGAGATAGACCCAATGGGTCTTGATAATATGGATAGGAAAATTATCCTTACCATGTATGAAAATTTCTCAGGGGGACCTGTAGGGGTTGATACCATTGCAGCATCAACCGGCATAGAAAATGTAACAATAGAAGATGTTTACGAGCCATATTTATTACAGATAGGCTTTCTCTCAAGAACTCCAAGAGGAAGGGTACTTACAAAAAAGGCATATGAACATTACGGATTAAGATTTGAGGATTAGATGAGAACTAGTGATTTTGATTACGATTTACCAGAAGAATTAATAGCCCAACATCCATCAAGCAAAAGAGATGAAGCTAGGATGATGGTTTTAGATAAAAAAACTGGTGGTTCTGAAGATAAATATTTTTATGAGATAATTGATTACCTAAAACCAGGGGATGTTCTTGTTATGAATGATACAAGGGTAATTCCTGCAAGACTTTTTGGTCATAGACCAGAAAGGGAAGAGAAAATCGAGGTATTTTTATTAAATAATACTGAAGATACAAAATGGGAAGTCCTTGTTAGACCTGGCAAAAAGATGAAAATTGGCACCGAAGTTATTTTTTCTGAAAAACTCAGCTGTAAAGTGACTGATATTAAGGAAGATGGAAATAGGATAGTGGAGTTTTATTTCGATGGAATTTTTAATGAAATTCTGGATAGTCTTGGTAATATGCCTCTTCCTCCATATATAAAAGAAAAGCTTAAGGACAATGAGGATTACCAGACAGTTTACTCTAAAAATCCAGGATCTGTTGCAGCTCCAACCGCCGGCCTTCATTTTACAAAAGAATTATTAGAAAAGATTGAAGAAAAAGGTATAGAACTTGCATACTTAACACTCAATGTAGGTCTTGGTACATTTAGACCCGTAAATGAGGATGATATTAACGATCATAAAATGCACTCAGAATTTTATACTCTAAATAAAGATACTGCTGAGATAATAAATAAAGCTAAAGACGAAGGCAGGAGAGTAATTGCTGTAGGCACAACATCGATAAGGACTCTTGAATCAGTTTATAAAAAGAATAACAAAATATGTGAAGATTCTGGCTGGACTGATATTTTTATTTATCCAGGCTTTGAATTTAAGGTAGTGGATGCAATTATAACTAATTTTCACCTACCTAAATCAACTTTAATCATGTTAATAGCAGCATTTACAAGTAAAAATATAATCTTAAATGCATATAATAATGCGGTTAATAAGAAATATAGATTTTTCTCCTTTGGAGATTGTATGTTCATAAAATAGGAGGGAAAATGCCTTTAAAATATGAATTAATAAAAAAAGATAAATATTCAAATGCAAGAGTAGGCGTAATTCATACCACCCATGGTGATATACCAACACCAATTTTTATGCCTGTAGGGACTCTGGGTACCGTTAAAACAATGACGGTAGATGATCTAAAAGATATGGATGCCAAAATCATTTTAGGAAACACCTACCATCTTTATTTAAAGCCTGGCATGGATATAATGGAAAAAGCAGGTGGACTACACAAATTTATGAATTGGGATAGACCAATCCTTACAGATTCTGGCGGTTTCCAAGTATTTTCCCTAGCAGATAATAGGAAAATAAGTGAAGAAGGTGTTATGTTTAGGTCTCATATTGATGGCTCTAAGCACTTTTTTACACCAGAAAAAGCAATAGAAATACAAAATACTATACATTCTGACATCATGATGAGTTTTGATGAATGTGTAGACGCTCGCGCGGACTATGATTATGTAAAAAACTCAATGGAAAGAACCCTTAGATGGGCTAAAAGAGGACTTGATTATCATAAAGAAAACTCCCATTCAGACCAGTCTCTCTTTGGAATTGTACAAGGCGGATTATTTAAAGATTTAAGAGAAATATCTGCAAAAAAAACTGTAGATATGGATTTTGATGGATATTCAATAGGTGGGCTTTCTGTTGGTGAAACAAAAGAAGAGATGATTGATATCTTAAACTTTACTACACCATTATTACCAGAGGATAAGCCAAGGTACAACATGGGAGTAGGAACACCAGATTACCTTTTTGAATCATTTGAAGCTGGCATAGATATGGCAGATTGCGTTCTACCTACAAGAATAGCAAGAAATGGAACGGCTATCACTTCTGAAGGTAGAGTAGTTGTAAAAAATGCAACATTTAAAGAGGAGTTCTCACCTCTAGATCCAGAATGTGATTGCTATACATGTTCAAACTATTCTAGGGCATATTTAAGACATTTAGTAAATGCTAAAGAAATCTTAGGCGCAAGACTTCTTACCTATCATAATTTATATTTCTTGCTAAAAATGTGTGAAAACATAAGGGAAGCAATAATGAATGATTCTTTCTTAGACTATAAAAAAGAGTTCTATAAAAAATATGGTTACTAATGAGGCTTGAATATATTATTTTAATAATCCTAGCTGTTGGATTTTACTATATAAATTTAAATGATTTTAGAAAAGATAAAAACAGAGAAAATTTTATCAATGAGAATTTGAAAGAAGCATCTAAAGTAATAACAAAGTCAGGAATCATTGGCTATGTAAAAAAGATAGATAAAAATGTAGTGATAATTATAACGGGTGAGGGTGATAATCTATCATACCTTACTATTGAAAAGTCTTATATTTATAATATTTTAGAATAGGGGCGTAAGCCTCTTTTTCTTTATAATAATTTATAAAAGAGTATAATTTAAAAGAAAGGAATATATGACAAACTGGTTTATTTATAACAAAAAACAAAACTATATAAACAATCTTAAAATTGGAAATATATCTAAATTAGATGCTTTAATCCTAGCAAACAGAGATATAATTGATCCAAATAAAATTGATATGTACTTAAATCCAAGCCTTGATAAGCTTCACGATCCATTTTTGTTAAATGATATGGACAAAGCAGTAGAACTAATAATAGAGACAATGAAAAAAGGTGGAGAAATCAGGATTTTTGGAGATTATGATCAAGATGGAATAGCATCTGTAATGACTCTTATGGATGGACTTTTGTTTTATTATGATAATATATCCTATGATATTCCTCATAGAGTAGATGAAGGTTATGGAATTTCATCTAAAATGAGTGATAAGGCTATTGAAGATAAGGTCTCCTTAGTTATTACCTGTGACAATGGAATCACAGGTTTTGATCAAATAGACAATTTAAGAAAATCAGGAGTTGACATAATTGTCACTGATCACCACCAAATCCATA
>CAMEGY010000020.1 GCA_945916625.1 uncultured Anaerococcus sp. | reverse complement strand
ACATCTTGCCCTAGCGGCCGAGAGCGACGAAACGTTCCCTAGGGTTTCCCCCTTTAGACGAAGATTCAATTGTAAATATAATAAAATAATAAAAGATAAAATTACGAAGAATAACTGTAATTATAATAAAAATATAAAAGATAAAGAAATCTTAATATTATTAAAAGAAGAATGGTTAGCTCGGCTAACAAAGAAAAGAAAGGATACTGATGAAAGATAAAAATATAATTATAAAAGGAGCAAGGACTAACAATCTAAAGAATATAGATTTAACTCTTCCTCGTGATGAGATGATTGTTTTTACAGGGCTTTCTGGGTCTGGTAAGTCTACGCTTGCCTTTGATACTATCTATGCAGAAGGTCAAAGGCGATATGTGGAGAGTCTTTCTTCTTATGCTAGGCAATTTTTGGGCGGGATTGATAAGCCTGAGGTTGATGCTATTGAGGGTCTTTCTCCTTCTATTTCTATCGACCAGAAGACTACAAATAGGAATCCACGTTCGACTGTGGCTACTGTGACTGAAATTTATGACTATTACAGACTTTTGTATGCTAGGATTGGCGATGCATTTTGCCCTGTTTGTGGCAAGCCTATTGTTGCCCAGTCTGTTGACCAGATGGTTGATAAGATAATGGAGATTCCCGAAGGGACTAGGATCCAGCTTCTTGCTCCTGTAATTAGGGGAAGGAAGGGTCAACACAAAAATGCCCTGGCAAATATTAGAAAAGACGGTTTTGTCCGTGTGATTATTGACGGCGAGAGGTATGAAATCGAGGACGATATAGAACTTGATAAGAATAAAAAACATGATATTTCTGTAATTGTCGATAGGATTAAGATGAAGGAGGGGATTGAATCAAGGATAGCAGATTCGCTTGAAACTATAATTGGCTTGGCTAGCGGCCTTGTGATTGTAGATGTAATTGACGGAGATCAGATGATTTTATCATCTAAGCTCGCCTGCCCGGAAGGCCACGTCTCCCTTCCTGAGATTACTCCAAATATGTTTTCATTTAACGCTCCAATCGGCATGTGTCCAGAGTGTAACGGCCTGGGTTTTCACCTCCAGGTTGACCCGGATTTGATTTTGCCTGACAGAAGCCTTTCTATAAATGAAGGTGCGGTTGACCCTTACCAGGGATCAGCCAAGGGTACTTATTATTACCAGGTTATTAGGGCAATTGCTGACCATTACGATTATCCATATGACGCACCTATCGAAGATGCTCCAGAAGGGATGATTTCCGATATCCTTTATGGAACAGATTATGATCTTTCCTTTGTCTTTGACTCTCATTTTTCGGGCAAGAAACGCTACAAGGGAACATTTGAGGGGGCTGTTCAAAATATTTGGGATAGGTATCAGAGAACAAATTCCGATTCTCAAAAGAAAAGGTTTAGGGACTATATGGGAGAAGAGGAATGTAGGGTCTGCCATGGCGATAGGCTTAAGCCAGAGGTTTTAGCTATCAAGGTTGGCGGGCTTAATATTTCAGAGCTTACCCGTTTGTCTGTCGAAAAGTCTATAGAATTTTTCGAAAATCTCAAGCTTTCTGAGATGAAAGCTCAAATCGCAGACCTAATTATAAGAGAGATTAAGGGTAGGCTTAAGTTTTTAAATGATGTTGGCCTATCCTATTTGACTTTAAACCGTACAGCTTCAACACTTTCAGGTGGTGAGAGCCAGAGAATTAGACTTGCAACCCAGATTGGATCGGGCCTTGTGGGTGTCTCCTATGTTCTTGATGAGCCTTCGATTGGTCTTCACCAGAGGGACAATGATAAATTGATCAAGTCACTTAGAAATCTTACAGACATTGGCAATACACTTATTATCGTAGAACACGATGAAGATACCATGAGGGCGGCCGATTTTATTGTTGATATTGGGCCAAGGGCTGGTATCCACGGTGGAGAGATTGTTGCAAAAGGCTCTCTTGATGATATCATGGCCTCTAAAAATTCCCTCACAGGAGATTATCTGGCTGGCAGGAAGAAAATTCCTCTTCCAGAAAAGCGTAGGACTTCTGATAAATTTATAGAGGTAAAGGGCGCTGCGGAAAATAACCTAAAAAATATTGACGTAAAATTCCCGCTAGGTACTCTTACAACTGTGACAGGGGTTTCTGGGTCGGGTAAGTCTTCGCTTGTAAATGAGATTCTTTATAAGATGGCGACAAAAAAGATTAATAAAACAAAAATCCATGCAGGCAAGCACAAGAAAATCATCGGTCTTGACCAGGTGGATAAGGTAATTGCAATTGACCAATCACCAATAGGTAGGACTCCAAGATCAAACCCTGCGACTTATACCAAGGTTTTTGATGCTATCCGTGATGTCTTTGCCATGACTAACCAGGCTAAGATGAAGGGTTTTAATAAGGGCAGATTTTCTTTTAATGTCAAGGGCGGTAGGTGTGAGGCTTGCAAGGGCGACGGGACAATCAAAGTTGATATGATGTTTTTGCCTGATGTCTACGTGCCTTGCGAGGTTTGCCACGGCAAGAGATATAACAGGGAAACTCTTGAGGTCAAATATAAGGGCAAGGATATAGCTGATATTCTTGATATGACTGTGGAAGAGGGAATCGAGTTTTTCGAAAACCATCTTCCGATTGTAAGAAAGCTCCAAACACTCTACGACGTAGGCCTTGGTTATATCAAAATAGGCCAGCCTTCGACAGAATTATCAGGCGGTGAGGCCCAGAGGGTCAAGCTTGCTACAGAGCTTGCAAAGGTATCAACAGGCCAAACTTTATATATACTTGATGAGCCAACAACAGGTCTTCACACAGCTGATGTCCATAAGCTTATAGAGGTATTAAATAGGTTGGTTGACCAAAATAATACGGTTGTGGTAATCGAACATAATCTCGATGTGATTAAGGTTTCAGATTATATAATTGACCTGGGACCTGAAGGTGGAGATGGGGGCGGTAGCCTTGTTGCTACTGGGACTCCTGAAGAGATTGCCAAGGTTAAGAAATCTTATACAGGAAAGTACCTTAAAAAGCTATTGAAATAAGAAGAAATAGATCGTCCCACTTTGGGGCGATTTTCCTATAAATAGAATAATAGAAAGCTTTAATTTATAGGCAAAAAATGATAAAATAGTATTATATAAAGAATTAAGGAGAGTTTATGCTAGAATCAAGAAATGACAACAAAGATAGAAACGATATAGATATCAATGACAATACATCAGGAACAGTAGGTTTTGACCCCAAAACCGGCAAGGTTTATTATGTGGATGAGCCTAAAAAATCTAAAAAAAGAGAAGAAGAGGACCTAAAGCGTGAGGCTATGGACCTAGAAAGCGAGCTTAACGAATCTACAGAAGCAATCAAGGCCTTATTGAAAGAAGTAGGAATCGATAATATCGAGGATTTAGACGCCCTAAAGAAGCTTGCTGAAGACGAAAAGAATTCATAATGAAACAAGATGATAGGGGATTGTCTCTCGTAAGGGTCATGATAGAAAAATATTATGAAAAACACACAGATGAGCTTTATGAAAAAGAAGACCTCCTAGCCTATGTAGAAAAAAAGCTAAATTTGTGTCCACATGGAGATAATAAGCCTTTTTGCTCATCTTGTAAGATCCATTGTTATGATGAAATTCATAGGGCAAGGATCAAAAAAGTCATGAAATACATGGGTCCCCGTATGATTACTTATGCACCTTTACAAAGCTTTAGGCACTTGATAGAAAAATTAAAAGGAGATTAAAGTGGAAAGAATTGACCAAAAATTCATAGAGACCTTAGAAAAGAGATTTAAAGCCAATATGGATAGGCACCCAACTATCAAATGGGACCTTGTCAAATCCTATATCCTAAACAGCAAAGACCTATACGATAAAATCTTTGCTATGGAAGAAACAGGCGGTGAGCCGGACTTGGTTGATTTGGATGTTTTTAAGGGTCTTGTATATGTAGACTTGGCTAAGGAAAGTCCAAAGGCTAGGAGAAGCCTTTGCTATGACAAAAAAGCTCGACTAGGTCGCAAAGAAAATCCGCCAGCTTCTTCAGTAGAAGAAGAAATCGAAAAAATGGGCCTAAGACTCTTAGATGAAGAAGAATACCTAGCTCTTAGTGAAATTGCTGATATTGATACTAAGTCTTCTTCTTGGATTAAGACGCCAGAAGACATTAGAAATGTAGGGGGAGCTCTTTTTGCTTCAAAAAAATATAATAGGGTATTTATTTATCATAATGGAGCGGATTCTTACTACAAATCGAGAGGATTTAGGGCCTATACCAAAATATGATAAGATTAATTCTAATCTTTGCTCTTGTATTTTTAACGTCTTGCACAAAGACAAGTGGAGATGTTAATAATCTAAATCAACAAACAAAAATAGAAGAAAAAAAGCCTGATTTTGAGCAAATAGCAGAGATTTTTTATGAAAAACTTTGGGGCCAGACTCTTATAAGGACCTATGGTGAGGATACTGGCCAGACAAAAATTGTTTTTGAAAAGGATGGAGCCTTTAGGGGCGATTATTTTGGAAAAATCGCTGCAGATGGTAGGGACTATGGCCTTACAGGAAAAGCTCAAATATATTACCATGCAGAAGAGATTCATACTTCGATCTTTGAGGGGAAATTTAAGATAGAAAAGGCTCTAGATGACTACTGCTACCAAGTAGATCTCTACGACTACAAGATAAAAAGCGAGGAGGGTGCCTATGATGATATCTACTACCATGTGGACTTTGCCTTAGGTCTTGATCCTGAATCTCAGTACATTCTCTACAGGCCAGGTTGCCCTATAAGTAGTCTAGAAAAAGACGATAGATTAATTGAAATAGCAAAGAAAGGCTCTCCTGATGGGGAAAAGACATCGGGTTTTATAATTTATAATAAAACTGATGGAGAGGTTTTTAGCCAAAACCAATAAGTAAAGCCAAATACAATCATAACCTAAATTTAAGCTGGTATTTTGTAAAATATTATAGAAAGAATGAAAAGTATGGAAAAACTATTATTTATTTACAATCCAAACTCTGGCCAAAGGGCCATATCTGACAAATTGTCATGGATAATTGAATACCTATCTTCAAAGGGCATATTTCCTACAATCTACGCTACACAAGAGTCTGGAGACTGCAGGGAAATTGTCGCAAAATATGGTAAAGATTTCGATAATATCCTAATATCTGGAGGCGATGGGACCCTAGATGAGGCAGTATCAGGTGCCTTGAAGGCAGATATTGACCCTGTTATTTCCTATATACCGACAGGATCTACCAACGATTTTGCTAAAACTATAAACATATCTCCTGACATAGAAAAGGCTACAAAAACAGCTGTTAGGGGAAATATCAAAAGGATAGATGTGGGTAAGATTGACGAAAAATACTTCGTCTATGTAGCAGCCTTCGGAGCTCTTTCTGATATTAGTTTTTCAACTGACCAAGATGTTAAAAACATAATCGGTCGTTCAGCCTATATTGTTGAGGGCATCAAAAAGCTTTTGCCAATCCAGTCTATGGAGTCTTACACGGCTGAAATCGAATTTGATGATGAGATGGTAAACGGTGAGTTTATCCATTTTATGGCATCTAACTCCGTATCTGTCGGTGGTTTCAATCTATTTGATGGAAGAGCTGGGCTTACAGATGGGCTTTTTGAAGTGACCTTGATAAAAAAACCAGAATCCTTGGCTGACCTTAATAAAATTATCCATTCCTTAAGCACTGGAGAATCAACCGACATGGTAATCCAAAGACAGGCCAAAAATATCAGGGTAAAGACTGAGAAAAATGTCTCTTGGTCTCTCGATGGAGAATTTGGAGGCAAAACTACAGATTGTAGAATAGAAGTAGTCGGTCAGAGAGTCAATATAAAAACTGGTCTTTTGGATTGAATAATCTAGATATTGTGATATAGTGAATCATTGTCTAAGCGTAATCTCAAAATTATGGTATAATATAAGTAGAAACCTAGGAGGTTATGATGTTTAAAGTAGGCGATAAGATAGTTTACCCAATGCATGGAGCAGGAGTTATTGATGCAATCGAAAAAATTGATTTTATGGGCGAAGAAAAGGAATATTATATTCTCAAAATGCCTATAGGAGAGATGGATATATCAATACCTGCAGACAATATGAAAGAAGCAAACATTAGATTTATTATCACGAAAGAAGAGGGCCACCAAGTCCTAGAAATCCTTGATGATAAACCTACAGAGATGAATTCGAATTGGACAAAGAGATATAGGGATAACCAAGATATTTTAAAGACTGGTGACATCTTTGAAATAGCAAAAATGGTTAGAAACCTAGCCATCTTAGATTCTGACAAAGGACTTTCTACAACAGAAAAGAAGCTTCTTAATAGGGCAAGGAGAATCCTTGCAAGCGAGCTTGTAATGGCAGGATCGCTAGATAAGGAAGAAGCAGAAAAAATGATAGATGAATCGATTGGGCTATAGCTCAATCTAATAGAAGGAGAAATTATGAAAAGAATAATCAGATTAGTATTTATACTAATCGGAGCTGTTCTTGGCATAGTGGCCTTCGGAATAGCAAATGCCGCCCTTGGGTTTGTACCCAACAGCGGCAAATTATTTCTATTGGCCAATGTCATAGCATCAGTAGTTTTTGCAATAATTTTTTATTTTGCAACTGATCCGATTAGTAAACACGCAGCTACAAGTTTATCGAAGTTTGAGAAAAAAATCGGCAAATTACCTGCAGCTAACCTAGTCATAGGTGTCATAGGTATAATCTTAGGATTTTTGATAGCAACCCTAGTATCAAACCCACTAACCAAACTATCCCTACCATTTATGGGAAATTCATTTTTTGTGCTATTATCTATTTTATTATATATCGGTTTTGGTTATCTAGGTTGGAAACTAGCCTTTAAAAATTCTGACGATTTGATATCCCTACTCACTAGGTCTAGGCAAGAAGGTGAAACAGAAAAATCAGATACATTTTTTGATAGAACAAACCTAACTGCAAGTCCCAAAGTCCTTGATACTTCGGTAATCATAGACGGAAGGATTCTTGATATAATAAATACAGATTTCCTTGAAGGAGAACTTATAGTGACAGAATTTGTCCTTGAAGAGCTCCAACACATAGCAGACTCCTCAGATGATCTTAAAAGAGAAAGGGGAAGGCGTGGGCTTGATGTGATAAATCAAATCAAGGATTCTAATAAGATTAAGCTTACAGTCCTAAATAAGGATTATAAAAATATCAAGGAAGTAGATGCCAAGCTCCTAAAGCTTGCCATGGACCTTGGGGCCAAGGTTTTTACCAATGATTACAACTTAAATAAGGTTGCAGATGTCCAGGGGATACCAATCCTAAATATTAATGACCTAGCCAATTCCCTCAAACCTGTTGTAATACCGGGCGAGAGGATGGAAATTGAAGTAATCAAAAAAGGTAAGGGCAAAAACCAAGGTGTAGGCTACCTAGAAGATGGAACTATGGTTGTAGTTGAAGACGGTCAAGACCTTATAGACCAAACCATTAAGGCCAAGGTCACATCAGTTCTTCAAACCTCAGCCGGTAGAATGATCTTTGTAAGGGCAGAAGATGTATAAAGGAAAGTATTTATCAGCAGTTGTAACTGCAGCAGGTTCGGGCACAAGGATGGGCACAGAAATAAACAAGCCTTATCTAGAAATAGGAAATAAGAAAATCCTAGAAATAAGCCTAGAAACCATAACAAGTATAAAAGAATTTGATGAAATAATCTTGGTAGTAAGGGGGGAAGATAAGCCCCTTGCTAGCGAGATAATTTCTATTTTTAGAGATCCTAGAATAAAAATGGTCGAAGGTGGAGCAAGCCGAGAAGAATCTACCTACAAGGGCCTAATGGCCCTAAGTCCTAAGTCAGCGCTTGTTTTAAGCCATGACGGAGTTAGACCATTTGCCTCTAGGAATCTTTTTTTGAGGGTATTAGAAGAGATGGATTCCTATAAGGCAGCTATAACAGCAACCAAATCAAAGGATACAATCAAAGTAGTAAATGAAAAAGGCGAGGTAGACTTCACACCAAATAGGGACTATGTCTACAATATCCAAACTCCCCAAGCCTTTGATACTAGGCTAGTCAAAGAGTTATACGAAGATTATTTCAACTCAGAAGCAAAGATTACAGACGATAGCCAGCTTTTTGAATTTTTTGATAGGTCTGAGCCAGTCAAGGTAATAGAAGGGGAATATTCCAACATAAAAATCACAACAGCAGAAGATATGATATTTGCAATGGGCTATATAAGGGGGCAAAGATGAGAGTAGGGATAGGTTATGATATCCATAAATTAGTGAAGGACAGAAAGCTAATCCTAGGAGGAATAGAATTTGATAGCGAACTAGGACTATTGGGTCATTCGGACGCAGATGTTTTGACCCATGCTATCATGGATGCAATACTTGGTGCCCTTGCCCTTCCTGATATAGGAAACTTATTTCCTGATACAGATCCAGAGTATTTAGACATTTATTCGATAAATCTTTTAGATAGGGTTGTAGAAAAAATGTTTGAAAGAGGCTATAAAATTGGAAATATTGACTCAGTAATTATTTGTGAAAGACCAAAAATAGCCCCACATAGAGAAAAAATAGTAGAAAAACTTGCCCATCACCTTAAAACTGATACAACAAATGTTTCAGTCAAGGCCTCAACAAGCGAAAAGCTTGGTCCAACAGGCAGAGGAGAAGGTATAGAAGCAAGAGCGATAGTTTATTTGGAGGAAATTGATGCGTAAATTTATAACCAGTGAATCAGTAACAGAAGGCCATCCAGATAAGGTTTGTGATCAAATTTCAGATGCAATCCTGGATGCCTGCTTAAAAGAAGATAAAAATGCCAGAGTAGCAGCAGAATGTATAACAAGCACAGGACTTGTCCTTGTAGTAGGAGAAATGACCACAGAAACCTATGTACCAATAGAAGAAATCGTAAGAGAAACTATAAAAGAAATTGGCTATATAGATCCTAGCCTTGGTTTTGACTACGAAAACGTGGCAGTACTTACCTCAATAAACAGCCAATCACCTGATATTGCCCAGGGAGTAGACAAGGCAAGCGAATATGACGAAAGTAAGGATGACTACGACAAAATAGGAGCAGGAGACCAGGGAATGGTCTTCGGATATGCTGATGATGAAACTAAGGCTTACCTACCTATGTCAGTCAAACTTGCCCAAGATTTGGCAAAAAGACTAAGTACAGTTCGCAAAGAAGGCATAATAGACTACCTAAGACCTGACGGTAAAAGCCTCGTGACAGCAGAATACGATGATGATGACCTAGTAAGAATCGACTCAATAGTAATGTCAACCCAACACGAAGAGGGCATAAGTCTTGAAAAAATTAGAGAAGATATAACAGAAAAAGTTATCAAAGAAGTCATAGACGAAAAATTAATCGATGATAAGACAAAAATATTCGTAAACCCAACAGGCAAATTCGTAATAGGTGGACCAAAGGGAGACTCTGGCCTAACCGGTAGAAAAATTATAGTAGACACCTACGGCGGCTACTCAAAAGCTGGTGGCGGTGCATTTTCTGGTAAAGACCCAACAAAGGTAGACAGGTCTGCAGCCTACATGGCAAGATACGCAGCGAAAAATATGGTAGCAGCAGGCCTTGCCAAAAAACTTGAAATAGGAGTATCCTACGCAATTGGAGTAGCAAGACCACTTGCAATTTTCGTAGAAAGCTTCGGCACAGGAAAATATGATGACGAAAAACTAAAAGAAATCATAGAAGAAAACTTCGACTTTAGACCAGGCGCAATCATAGATAAACTAGACCTAAGACGCCCAATCTACAAAAAAACCGCAGCTTACGGCCACTTTGGTAGGGATGATGAGGACTTTACATGGGAAGCGCTTGATAAGGTCAAGGACCTTAAAAAGTACTAATGGTAGAGAAAATTCTTACTAAAGTATCAGTCCTT
>CAMEGY010000019.1 GCA_945916625.1 uncultured Anaerococcus sp. | reverse complement strand
TTATTTTACAAATATACAAAGCCAGATAGTCTTGCCCTGGCTTATTACCCTATGGATTTGGTGGGGATTTATAGCTAGGATATCACCTTCTTTTAGGTCTATGATATCTCCTTCGACTTCAAGCTTTGCCCATCCCTTTTCGATTTTTACCATTTCAAGTTCTTCTTGGTTATAATAGTCTGTAGTTTGGCCAAGGGAAGCAGTTCTTACTACTTTTATTTTCTCATTTTCAAAAATGAGGTCTTCTATTTCTCTACGGTCTGAAAATTCTAGGTTTTCAAAAATATTGTAAATATCCATTTATAAAATTTTAGTCTTCTAGGCACATTTGGTAGATTTTTTTGACATCTGCTGGCACTAGCTCTATGAAGCCCTTTATAGAGCCTTTTTTGCCGCAAGCCTTTTGGGCCATTTGGTCGAAATGAGTTTCATCTATGCCAATTTTCCTTAGGTTCGAATCAAGTCCTAGGTCTTTGAAGAAAAAGTCTTTTATCTTTTCTATTGTGATTTTGGCTATTTCCATCTCGTCTAGGTTTTTATCTATATCAAATACATTTACACCTAGCTCATAAAATCTGTGGGCGGTCTCTCCATTTAGGACATATTCCATCCATCTTGGGGTGAGGATTGCAAGGCCTAGGCCGTGGGTGATGTCATAGAAGGCCGATAGTTCGTGTTCGATTGGGTGAACTGTCCAGCTTGCCGAGCTTGATGCAGAAATAAAGTCATTTATAGCCCAAGAAGATGCCCACATCAAATTAGCACGGGCCTCGTAGTCTTCTGGTTTTTCTAATGCCTTTGGTCCGTAGTGGATGACTGTTTTTATGAGGGATTCCATTATCCTATCTAACATGTACATGGTTCCGTCCACATTGAAATAAGTTTCAAAGATGTGGGATAATATGTCTGCAGCACCTGCCGCTGTTTGGAATTTTGGAACGGTGTAGGTGATTTCCGGATTTAGGAAGGATACTTTTGGCCTTGTGTCAGCGTGGCCTGATGAAAGTTTTTCTGTTGTTTCTGGGTTTGTAATTACCCCTCCACAATCCATTTCTGATCCTGTAGCTGCCATGGTTAGAACTGTGAGGAGCGGAATAGCTGGACTCATTGGCCTTTTCTCTGAGATAAATTCCCATGGATCGAAGTCCGCACAGGCACCTGCCGCCATAAATTTAGAAGCATCTATGGTTGATCCCCCACCTACTGCAAGGATAGCACCTATGTCATTTTCTTTTATGATTCTTACACCTTCTCTTACAGAGTCAATCCTAGGGTTTGGCTCGATTCCAGCAAGCTCAAAGACTTCTATACCAGCACCCTTAAGCTCTTTTATAACCTTGTCATAGACTCCATTTTTCTTTATAGATCCGCCACCGTAGCTTAGTAAAATCTTGTCAGAGTATTTTTTGGCTTCTTCCCCTATATAGTCTAGGGCGTCCTTACCAAAATGTATTTTTGTACCTATGTCGTAAGTGAAATTTTTCATAAATTCTCCTCTCTTTTCCATATTTCTACCCTAAAGTTGGCAAATGAAAACTCCTCTCGATTTTTATCGAAAAGAGCTTGTATTTTTATTTATTTTATTTGTTTTTGCTAAAAATACTCAAAATCAAAAATCCTATACCTATTCCTATTATTAATCCTCTGGTAGAATCTCCTAAGATACCCTTTTGACCCAGGGTTAGTGATAGGATTATGAGCATAAGACCAATTATTAAGCGACTTTATTTATCTTTTTTCATCACTCAGCCATTCTTTCAAATTCTATAGAGAATTTTTTGAGGATTTTCTTTTCTAATCTTGATACGGTCATCTGGCTTATGTCAAGGCTTTCGGCTATGTCGACCTGGGTTCTGCCTTCATAGTATCTTAATTCTAGGATTTCTTTTTCTAAGTCTGTAAGTCTTTCTTTTGATTTTTCAATCATGTCCTTAAGCTCAATTGAGTCGAAGTTTTTATCTTCTTCTCCAATTATTTCAGCCAGGTCTATAGAATTTTCTCCCTTTTGAACAGTATATTTCATATCTAAAGACTGTGGAGTATAGACCTTGCTTGCTTCCATAGTTTCTAGGATTGTCTCTTCGTCTTCTCCTAAATAATCTGCAATATCAGATATGGTTGGCACTCTCTGAAGCTCTTGCGGGAGGATTTTTTTTGCAGTATTTATCTTCTTATAGAGGTTTTGGATACGTCTTGGTACCCTAATTACCCAGCCCTTATCCCTAAAGTATCTCTTTATCTCCCCCATTATTGTAGGGGTAGCAAAAGATGAAAAAGCATAACCTTTGCTTGGATCAAATCGGTCTACTGCATTTATAAGACCCAGACTTGCTACCTGGTAGAGGTCATCTTTTTCGATTCCCTTACCCACATATTTATTTGACAGGATATCAACAATATACATGTGCTCAGCAATCAATTCGTCCCTTAGTTTTTTATCTCGAGTCTGATAAAATTCTTCAAATTTCCTGTTGATTTCATCCTTGTGCTCTTGGCTGTTTTTTGGGCTAGACATGAGAATTCCTCATAGTAATTCTTAGAAGATCACCTTCTATCTCAATCTCATCAGCTAGGGCCGATAGGATTGCATCTCTCATAGCAATAGCTTTTGCGTCTGTCTTTTTATCTTCGCCCACTACTTCTATAGAAAGCCTATCTTCCCCTACAAGGAAGGCTAGGTCTAAACCGCCCTTGCCCATCTTGTAGTTTATAGCCTCACTTAGGAGGACCTTAAGATCTTCGATTTGTTCTATGTCGAAATTAAGGTCTGAGGCAAGGCCTGCCACAAAAAGCCTCAAAGATTTTTGGTAATGGTTATTTTGTGGGATTTTTATACTAATCTTATCCATGTCTACTCCATATTAAAAACTTCTGTCAAATCAGTAATCTTAAAGAGTTTTAAGATATTTTCTTTAGGATTTATTATTTTGACAGTATGGCCTTTTTCATTTATTAGCCTATAGATTTTCATGAATAGACCCAGACCTGTAGAATCCAAATAGTCAAGGTCTGCTATATCTATAATCAAGTCCTTATCGATATTTTCTATCTCAAGACCTATGAAGTCTCTAAATTCATCCTCTGCGTATATGTCAAGATCGCCCTTTATTTCTACTAGCTTATAATCGTCTTTATCGTAAATCTTACTTTCAAACATCTTTTTCCTCATCTTCCAAAATGTTATCGTATGTTGTAACTGATACTATAGCATCTTCGCCTTTTTCTAGGTTCTTAAGCTTAACACCCATGGTGTTCCTGCCTGTAGTTGATATGTCTCTAGCACTTAGTCTAATCATATCTCCCTTTAGAGAAACCATCATTATATCTGTGTCGAGGTCTACTGGTAGGGTATCGACAACCTTGCCGGTCTTTTCGTTGACCCTATGGCATCTTACACCCTTGCCTCCCCTGTTTTGATTTTTGAAATTGTTGAAACTTGTCTTCTTGCCAAAACCATTTTCTGTCACAACTAAAAGGTAGGTTTCATCTCCCTTGGTGTTCATGCTGACAACTTCGTCACCTTCATCAAGTCTGATTGCCCTAACTCCCATAGCGGTTCTGCCCATGGTCCTGACATCTTTTGTATTAAACTGGATTGTCATACCATTCTTACTTGAGATAATTAGTTCTTCATCTTCTTCGATTTGTCTTACAGATATTAGCTTATCCCCATCTCTTAGAGAAATGGCAATTATTCCGTTTCTTCTGATATTAGTGAAGTTTTCTGCCTCAGTCTTTTTGATTTGGCCATCTTTGGTTTGTAGGACAAGTTGGCTATTTTTTCCAAGTTCTGAGAGAGTAATCATTTCAGTGATTTTTTCACCACTATCAAGATTTAGGATATTTATAATAGCCTGGCCTCTTGATGTACGGCTTCCTTCTGGCACTTTGTAGGCTTCAAGTGAATAAACTTTTCCAAAAGATGTAAAGATTAGCAAATCTTCGTGGGTGTTAGTTGTGATAATCTTTTTGATAAAGTCGCCTTCCTTGGTATTGCCGGCAGCAATTCCCTTGCCACCCCTGTTTTGAACCTTGTAGGTATCAATTGGAAGTCTCTTGATATAACCGTCTTTTGTAAGGGTAATTAGGATATCTTCTTCTTCTATTAGCTCAGTTATATCCATATCTCCCTCATCTGGGACTATCTGTGTGCGTCTTTCATCAGCATATTTTTCTCTAATTTCACTAATTTCGTCAATTATTAGGTTTATAAGATTTTCTTCAGAGTTTAGGATTGAAAGTAGGTATTCAATTGTTTCAGCAAGTTCCTTATCTTCTGCCTTTAACTTTTCAATTTCAAGACCTGATAGGCGTTTTAATTGCATATCAAGGATGGCTTGAGATTGAGCATCTGATAATTTGTACCTGTCAAAGAAAATCTTTTTGATCTGGTCATTATCATAGGATGACCTGATGATTTTAATAATCTCATCTATATGGTCAATTGCAATAATCAAACCTTCTACTATGTGTTTTCTCTCACGGGCCTTTGATAGATCGAAGTTGGTCCTTCTTGTTACTACTTCTTTTTGGTGTTCTACATAGTGGCCGATTAATTCTTTGAGATTTAAAATCTTTGGTTCGCCACCGACTAAAGCTAGGTTTATGATACCAAAGGTATTTTCTAGTTGGGTATATTTGTAGAGGTTATTAAGGACAATATTTGCATTGGAATCTCTCTTGATTTCAATAACTATCCTCATTCCCTTTCTGTCAGATTCGTCTCTAATGTCAGAAATACCATCTACTCTTTTTTCCTTAACAAGGTCTGCAATTTTTTCTATTAGTCTTGCCTTGTTTACCTGGTAAGGGATTTCTGTAATTATGATTCTTTCCCTATTTTTCTTAAAAGGCTCGATTCTTGCTACTGCTCTTTGCTTTATCTTGCCCCTGCCTGTCATGTAGGCATCTCTTATTCCTGATTTGCCTAGGATTAGGGCTCCTGTTGGAAAGTCTGGTCCAGGGATTATTTTAATTAGATCTTCTATTTCGATTTCAGGATCTTTCATGTAGGCGATGCACGCATCAATTGCCTCTCCAAGGTTGTGAGGAGCCATGTTTGTTGCCATACCTACGGCTATACCATTAGATCCATTGACTAAAAGATTTGGAAACCTTGATGGAAGAACAGCTGGTTCCATCTCTTCGCCATCGAAGTTTGGTACAAAGTCAACTGTATCCTTATTTATATCCCTAAGCATTTCCTTGGCAATCTTGCTCATCCTTACTTCTGTGTAACGCATGGCAGCTGCCGCATCCCCATCTATAGAACCAAAGTTACCCTGGCCTTGGGCAAGAGGATACCTAGTTGAGAAATCTTGGGCAAGTCTAACTAGGGCATCGTAGATTGCAGAGTCACCGTGAGGGTGAAATTTACCCATTACATCACCGACAACCCTGGCTGATTTTCTGGTTGGTTTATTTGGATCAAGGCCCAATTGTTGCATGCCGTAGAGGATCCTCCTGTGAACAGGTTTGAGTCCGTCTCGCACGTCTGGTAGGGCTCTTGATACTATTACAGACATCGAATACTCAAGATAAGATGTTTTCATCTTTTTTTCGAGGTCTATATTAATTATGTTTTGATTTTCTGTCATTTACGCCTCCTATACGTCTATATCTGTAACGTACTTGGCATTTTCTTGGATGAAGTTACGTCTAGGTTCTACCTTTTCTCCCATTAGTAGTGAGAAGGTATCATCTGTAGTTGTAGATTCCAAATCTTCTTCTACTCTTAAGAGAACTCGCCTATCTGGGTCCATAGTTGTTTCCCATAATTGCTCGGCGTTCATCTCACCCAGACCCTTATACCTGTTGATTTTGTAGTTTCCTTCTCCAAGTTCTTTGATGTACTTATTCTTTTCTTCATCGGAATATACATATCTTTCTTTTTTGCCTTGACTTATCCTATAAAGTGGTGGAAGGGCTACATAGATATGACCTTCGTCTATTAAATCTTTCATATACCTATAGAAGAAGGTGAGGAGCAAGGTCCTGATGTGGGCCCCGTCCACGTCCGCATCGGTCATGATTATAATCTTACCGTAGCGAAGTTTTGATATGTCAAATTCCTTGCCTATACCTGTACCGAAGGCTGTAATCATATTTTTAATCTCTTCTGAGTTTAGGACCCTGTCTAGGTGGGCTTTTTCTACGTTCATAATCTTGCCCCTAAGTGGAAGTATAGCTTGGATTCTGTTATCTCTTCCACCCTTGGCAGATCCGCCCGCAGAGTTACCTTCGACGATAAATATTTCATTTTCACCTATGTCTGTAGATTGACAGTCAGCAAGCTTACCTGGAAGGGTTGCAGAATCGAGGATTGATCTCTTGCGGGTTAAATCTCTTGCCTTTCTTGCAGCCTCTCTTGCACGCCTGCTTGCAAGGGCCTTATCAATTATAGACTTGGCTGGTTTTGGATTTTCTTCAAGGAAGGCAGCGAGATTTTCTGATATATAAGAATCTACAACTCCCCTTACCTCGGAGTTACCAAGTTTTGATTTAGTTTGGCCTTCAAATTGTGGTTCGGATATTTTTACAGAAATAATAGCAGTAATGCCTTCTCTGATGTCCTCTCCTTGAAGGTTTTCTTCATTCTCTTTTATATAATTATATTTTCTAGCATAGTCATTTACTGTTCTTGTTAGTGATGACCTTAATCCTGAAAGGTGGGTACCGCCTTCTGGAGTTTGGATGTTGTTGGCATAGGATAAAATATTTTCACTATAGCCATCTGTATATTGGAAGGCAAATTCTACTTCTACCTCTTCTTGGCTACCGTCAAAGTGTGGGACCATATCCATTATTGGATCTTTGTTGCGGTTTAAGAAGGATACAAATTCTGAAATACCTCCATCAAACTTAAATGAAGTTTCAAAGTCTTCCCTCTTATCTTCGAAGATTATCTCTACTCCCCTATTTAAGAAGGCCATTTCCCTAAACCTATTTTCTAAGACAGACCTTTCGAAAACTGTTGTATCAAAGATTTCCGCATCTGGTTTGAAGGTAATCTTTGTACCTGTTTCTTTAGTATTTCCTATTATTTCTATGTCTTTTGTAACCTCACCTCTAGCAAATTCCATCTTGTAGATGTGGCCGTCTCTTTTGACTTCTGCTATTAGGTATTCAGAAAGAGCGTTTACTACTGATACACCTACACCGTGAAGTCCACCTGATACCTTGTAGGCAGAGTCGTCAAACTTACCCCCTGCGTGTAGGACTGTAAGTACTGTCTCAAGTGTGGATTTATGTGTTGTTGGGTGCTCTTTTACAGGGATACCTGAACCGTCATCTTCTACGCTTACTACATTATCACGAGATATGCTTATCTTTATGTAGTCGCAACGACCTGCTAGGGCCTCGTCCACGGAGTTGTCTACAACTTCGTAGATAAGATGGTGGAGCCCCCTACTACTTGTAGAGCCGATGTACATACCAGGTCTTAGTCTAACAGGCTCAAGACCTTCTAAGACCCTAATATTACCGGCATCATAATTGTTTTCTGTCATATTATTCCTTTCTAATTCTGCCATCCCTTATATAAGAAATCTTATCAGCTGGCACACTTTCTAAGCTTTTGGTATTGGTAGCTGTAATTATGGTTTGATAATCAGCTAGGTTTTCTAAAAGAAATTGACTCCTATTTTCATCTAATTCCGAAAATACATCGTCTAATAAAATTACAGCCTTATCTCCTGTGATCTCCCTCAAAAGAGCAACTTCTGCAAGTTTTATATTGATAATTGCAGATCTCTGCTGGCCTTGGGAAGCAAATAGCCTAGTGTTTTTGCCATTGATTTTGATTATTATATCATCTCTGTGGATGCCAGTTTGGCTTGTTTTGTATCTTAGGTCCTCATTTCTTTTTTTTATAAATTCCTTATGGTAGTCTTCAAGGCTTTTTGCCTTTATATCTGGAATGTAGTCAATTTCAAGCTTTTCAGCCCCATTTGTGAGAGCTCTTTGAAATTTGCTTGCATATTCTTCTATATATTTGACAAACTTTGACCTTGTTTTATAAATCCTGTAGCCTTCCTTGACTAGGGACTGATCAAAGGCGTCTAATTGTTCGTTGAAATATGAGGACGATTTATTTTTTAGTAGTTTATTTCTAGCGAACAAAATCTTATCATAGTCTTTTCTAGTTTTTTTGTAGGTGAAATCTATAGATGCAATTATTTCATCTAAAAGATCTCGCCTTAAATTTGGCCCTTCTTTTATAATAGAAAGGTCTTCTGGTGTAAATAAAACTAGGTTAAACAATGACTTAAGATCCTTGTTCCTCTTATATTCTACTTCATTTACAAAAATATTCTTATCCGACCCCTCTATCCTTATCGAAACCTTCTTGAATTGTCGGCCCTTTCTGATTGTGCCTGCTACTTCCATTGATTCTTGGCCAAATTTAATGATATCCCTATCCCTTAGCTTCTTAAAGGATGTGGCATTTGCTAAGTAATAGCAAGATTCAAGTAGGTTTGTCTTTCCCTGGGCATTGTCGCCTATAAAGATATTTATAGAATCGTTAAAATTAACTGTTTGATAATAATAATTCCTAAAATTATATAATTTTATATCCTGTATCCACATTATTTGATTACAATTTTTATCCCATCGAAGATGACTTCATCTCCTGGGTGGATTTTTTTGCCAGCTACATAGCAAGGCTCATCATTTAAAATGACTCCTTCTTCCCTTATTATTAGCTTGGCAAGGCCTCCTGAAGGGATGAGGTCTGTTGCCTTTAGGAGGTCCTTTAGTCTTATTTCTTCACTTCTAAATTCTATTATGTCCATACTCTTACCTTGCTAGTCTAACTGGAAGGACAAGATATGTGTAGTCTTCGCCTTCGTGTTTGGTATCTTGTGGGTAAATTAGGCAAGGGTTTAGGCTTGATTTGAAGTTTAATTTTATCTTTTCGCTATCACAAGCCTTGACCCCATCTTGCATATACTTTGCATTGAATGCTATATCTAGTCCTTCGCCCTCTTGGTCTACTTCTATGACTTCCTTGACATCACCAATCTCAGAATTACTCCTTAGGGTCATGGCCCTATCTGCTATATTTACCTTTATAAGATTGGCCCTGCCTGGATCTGATAGGACCTGGGCCCTA
Source organism: uncultured Anaerococcus sp. (assembly GCA_945916625.1). The sequence continues at coordinate 1,022 of CAMEGY010000019.1, read as the reverse complement.
TCAAGGGCTGATGTTAGGGCGGATTTTTCTACTATAACTGATGTTTCTGAGATATCATTTATTATATTTCTGTAGTCTATAAAGTTTTTATCTATTACCTTGCATAACATGGTAGTGTTTTCAGATACAAACATCAGGTCATTTTCATTCCTATATAGGGATGTCTTATTATCGTCTGAGATTATTCTTGACCACTCTAGAAGCGATCTTTTTGGAATAATATATTCAGTATTTTCAAAGTCGGCTGGATAAGAAAGCTCAATTTTCTTTAGGGCTACCCTGTAACCATCAAGGGCCACCATATTTAGACACCCTTCCCTTAATTCAAAAAGTATACCTGTTAGGGCAAGCTTGGTTTCATCAAGAGTTGTTGCAAATTCTGTTTGGTTTATTGATCTTTTTAGCTTGTCATTATCTATAGATAGGGCTGTACTCTGTGGAGTTTTTATCTCTTCCTTATCAAAATATTCAAAGGCAACTAGGTTGAAGTTAGATCTTTTGCATGAGATTTTGATTTTGCCACTATCTAGTTCTATCTTTACAATTTCATCTGGTAGCTTTCTTATAATATTTGTAATTAGGTCTGCCTTTACAGCCATGACCCCATCTTCTACAATTTTTGCATCAACTAGGGTTTTAATTGAGATTTCTCCATCAAAGGAGGTCAGTGAAAGTCTATCGTCTTCTGTAGAAAAGTATATTAATTCATGTATTTGTATATTGGTTGATTTCGATACTGCCCTATTTGCTATTGAGAGGGCCTTCATTAGTTCTCGTTGCTTAATTTCAAATTTCATAGGATCTCCTTAACTATTATTTAAACTTAGTAGTATTAGTAGTAGGCTGTGTATAAATGTGGATATCTTCATAAAACTATTATATTTCAAGATCTTCTTGTGTGAATAAGTTATGGATAAGCCCTAGGATAAATGGCTAGTTTTCCACACTTTGCACAATAGTTTTTTCTCAAAGTCTTAAAATAATCTTATCCACATACTTATCCACAGACTTATGCCCAAATT
>CAMEGY010000018.1 GCA_945916625.1 uncultured Anaerococcus sp. | reverse complement strand
AACTAGTTCTGCTAATGGATCTTCTAATCTGCGTGCTATAGATATTGCTCCACGTTCTGTTACATCATAATCCGGAAACTCCTTTCTTGCCAGGTCACTAGCAGAATATACTGATGCTCCCGCCTCATTTACAATAGCATATGAAACTCCACTGACCTCTTTAATTAACTTATCAATTACAAGTTCAGTTTCCCTTGAAGCTGTTGCATTACCAAGGGCAATTAAGGTCACCCCGTACTTTTCGATCAAATTTTTAAGGGTTGCTATAGATTCTTTTTCCTTTTTATGGGGTTCAACCGGATAAATTACAGCTTGGTCTAAAAATTTACCATTCTTATCAACTACAGCTACCTTACAACCTGTTCTAAACCCTGGATCAAGTCCCATAACAACTTGTCCCTTTATAGGCCTTTGTAATAAATAGGGCTTAAGATTATCTCCAAAAACTTTTATTGATTCTTCGCTGGCTTCTTCCGTAAGCTTGTTTCTCAGCTCTGTAGTAATAGAAGGTAGCATTAGCCTTTTGTAGGCATCATCTATGGTAAGATCTACAAGTTCTTTTTGATAAGGATTAAAATCATATCCTTCGCTTACAAGTTTATAGATTAATTTTTTATTATACTCATCTGAAAACTCAATCTTGACCGATAATATATCTTCTTTTTCAGCCCTATTTATAGCAAGGATTTGGAAAGATTTAAGAGCTTTTAACTTTTTAGAAAAGTCATGATAAGATTCATAAAGACTATCTTCTTCAGCTTTAATTTTTGTAATTAAGCTTGCCCTTAATAAGCCATCACGCCTTATTATATTTCTCGCATCAATGTTATTTGCAATATCTTCTGCCAAAATATCAAGAGACCTAGAAATAACTTCTTTTTCATCTTCTAATCCTTCGGTCAAATACCCCTTTGCTTTTTCTAGAGCTTCATCTTCACTTCTAATATCATTTAAAAGACTATTTAATAATGTTTCTAGATTAAATTCTCTAGCTATGTCAGCCCTAGTTTTTCTTCTAGACTTATAAGGTGCGTATATATCCTCAAGTATCGTTAGAGAATTACTTGCTAGAATTTCCGCCTTTAACTCATCAGTTAATTTTCCTTTTTCATCAATTAACTTTATTATCTCTTCCTGTCTTTTCTCAATATTTCTAAGCTTATTAAGATTTTTTTCAATCTCCCTTATCGCAACATCAGTAAGATTGCCTGTAACTTCTTTTCTATATCTTGCAATAAAGGCTACTGTTGAGCCTTCATCTAAGAGTTTGATAACATTTTCTATGCTATCTTCTTTGATATTCAATTCTTTCGATAAAATTTCTGTAATTTGCATAACTTCCTTATAATAAAACTAACTTCAAAAAATATATTAACATTAAATGACCTGGATAGAATAAATAAAAGCCAAATTTAGAATACTTGCCCCTTTTACCATTGTATAAAAGGATAAGTGGAATCGATAAGTATACTATAAAAGGTATATAGAGAGAATATCCAGTAACATAGGCCTCAAAATAAAAACTTAAAAAAAGTACTAATGCTGTCAAATACTTATTGCTAAATGATAAATACAATAAGCTTATAGCAATAATTCCCTTGTAGCTATAGTCAGTAAACATCATTTGAGCTAAAAAACAAAATAGTATTGCAATTATGAGCATAAGAGATATCTTTATATATACTTTGAAAGACTTATCTTCTATAACTTGCCAAATATAAGTAAAGCACCCAAAAATAGTGTGAATATAACATTTTGATTATAGTACTCGAAAATTGTATTTCTAAAGGCTAGGTCATAGGGTATTTCTGATACTAAGGCAAAAATAAATAACCTTTTAAGATAAGATTTTTTATCCTTTGTTAATACCATTCCCTGGGCAACCATAAAACAATATATAGGCATTGCCACTCGGCCTATAAGCATAGATAAATCTGCAATTCTTATGTATCCTAAGATATACAATAGATAAGATTGGGCCAAATGACTTAAAAACATAGTCAGACATGCAATAATTTTTAAGTGTCTAGATGTGAAAAAAAATCTATCGCTTTGCCAAGTTTCCAAAAATTTCTTATCCATATCAATAATTATCCTTAACAAAGTTTATCTTGTATTTTGGAAAATCCATCGTTATTACTTTTCCAGATATATCAAGAGCTTCTTTTGTATCTGAACCTAAAACTTTGCTTGGATCATAAAATACAACTTTAAAACCCTTATTATCACAAGGTGATATACTAAGCTCAAACTTATAGTCATTTCTATTATAGTAATACTTTAATAACATATCTACAAATCTACCATAGTCATAGTCATTTATTTTATCAAATTCTAACTCTACTTCATACTGAACATCCTCGTATAGATTGAAACTAGGTTTTTTGCTAGTATAGGTTTCTTTGGTATCTTTACCTAGATCTGTAAGACTTATTGTTGTAGTATTTCTAGAATCAGAATTCTGTAACATATTTATCATGTCAGTATTTGATAGGTCTTTTTCAATGTTTCTTATAGTTTCTTCCCTATCCTTTTCTTCTTTGATATCTGACATTGAAATAGGATTTGTATAAATATTTTTATCTTTATTTGAAAATATTTTTACATCATCTTCTACATGATTATCTTCTTCTTTTAGATTTTTTTTAATAACCCTATTTTGATTCTTGTTTAACTTTTCTCCATTTATATAGGCATCTATATCTTCAAAATCCATACCATCATCAATAGCAATCTTATCTTTTGTACTAAGGTATAGATAGGTTGAATATAAGGTTCTAAAGGCCATATATAGGAAAGATAAGCTTGTAAGAAGTCTTATAATTCCTTCTGGAAGGTAAGAATTAATATCTAGTAGATTTATAATTAGCATAAGGATAAAAGGTCTGATGCCAGTAAATTTAAAAAAGTTTCCTAGCTTTGAGTCTTCTTTATCTTTCTTACTTACCTTTCTTATCATAAGAAGTACTCTTATGAAAAAGTTTAAAGATCCAATAACAAACAATCCTGTTACGATATTATAGCTTATAGGATAAGCACTATATAGGTCAAAAGGCAGATTTTTTATAACCTGATCTACTAAAAAAGTAAAGACCAATAAAAATAAACCACTCTTCCTAAAAGTTTTGGATATAATAAAAAATAAAAACAGGACTAAAATAGATACTCCTATTGCTAAAAGCATATTATTGTTAATTATTAAATTGTAAATTTGATTAAAAATAAATGTGTAGTCCATAATAACTCCATGATAATTATTATATCAATTTCTCAGATTTTAACAATAATTTTAAGTAAAAAGAGAAAAAATGGGTAAAAAAGATATATAAGCTAGAATAACTCAATGGTAGAGTAGCGGTATCGTAAACCGAAGGTTGCAGGTTCAAATCCTGTTTCTAGCTCCATTAAAAAAGACCCTATAAAGGGCCTTTCTTTTTTTATGTACTTATTATTTTTTATGTACCTGATTATTCTTGATCGATTGCTTCTACTGGGCAAACTGCTGCACACGCACCACAATCTATACAAGCATCTGCATCTATTTCGTATGCTACATCACCTTGTGAAATAGCTCCAACTGGACATTCACCTTCACATGATCCGCAAGAAATGCAAATATTTTCATCTATTTTGTATGCCATAATTTTCCTCCTTGTTTATTATATGATTAGTATACAATATTATTCATTATGTGTCAACTTTTTTTATATTTTTATACTTAAATGAGCATTATAATGATTATTTATTCATAATGATAACTATTATCATTTAGTTCTCTCTATTTCACTAGCCTTGTAATATTCTTCTAATTCTTGATCATCTTCCACAGATTTTATTCTAACTTTACACATTTCTCTGATATAATCGTTAGATAAAACAACTCCGATTCCGTCTTCCGTTTCTACTTTAGTTCCTGGTTTTGGCATAGCTTTTTTTGCCCTTATATAATTATCTTCTTCAAAAGATAGGCAGCACATAAGCCTCCCACATACCCCTGATATTTTGGAGGAATCCAGGGTTATCCCCTGGTCTTTTGCCATTTTAATTGATAGAGGTGAAAAGTCAGTCATGAATCTTGAGCAGCATGATTTTTGTCCACAGGTCCCATAAAAGCATTTAAGTTTTGCATGGTCCCTGACTCCAATTTGCCTTAATTCTATCCTATTTTTAAATATTGAGGCTAAGTCTTTAACAAGCAACCTAAAGTCTACCCTGTTTTCGGCAGTAAAATAAAATGTAATTTTAGATCTATCAAAGCTCTATTCACTTTCAACTATTTTCATATCAAGCTTGTGAAGTTTAGCTTTTTCTTGAGCAATCTCAATGGCTTCTTTAGCATCATTAAGGTTGTTTTCATGGACTTGTATATCCCTAGCTGTTGCTTTTCTCAATACCGGAGAAAGTTCTTTGTCAAATTTTTGATTATCTATATCAATATTTGCCAAGGCAATTTCTGCTATTTCCAAACCATTTGAGCTTTCTACTATTATCTTATCCTTAAAATTTAATATTAAATTATTTGCGGAAAAATAATAGATTTTGCCCGCTTCCTTAAATCTTATCCCGACTACATTCATTAACTTTGCCTGCCTTCTCTGTATATATTTAAAAATATATTTTCTATACTCAATTCAAAATTTATATTATTCCTATAAGACCTATATATTGATTCTATTTTCTCCAGGAGCATTTCTATACTTACTAGGTTAAGACCAGCTAGACTTTCTATATTATAATGATATCCAGTCCTATCTCTTTCTCCTAGATACTTATAGTAAATCAAATCTCTAAATATTTTTATTATCCCCTCCATTAGAGTTGACTTTTCTTCATTGAAAGAAGATAAAAATTCTTTTTCTTTATAATAAGCCGATATATCGCCTTGATAGACTTTTGCTAGTAAATCAGATAACCTATTCATATCTAGGCCTATTTTTTCATTTATTGTATTTAATGAAATAATTTGACACCTAGACCTAATAGTTGGAAGAATTTTTCCACTATTATCCGCTGTAAATATAATTAGGCTATAATCTTTTAACTCTTCTAAAGATTTAAGCATTGCATTGGCTGACTCAATCCTCAGGTTTTGTGCATTATGAATAATATAGACTTTAATTTTATTATTCACAGGTCTTATTACCATGTCTTTTATCAAAAACCTTATTGTTTGTATATCTATTGGATCTTTGTCAATAATTTCAAAATCCGGATTTGTTGAAAGATTAGGACTTAGGCCATAAGAATCAAAGACTTTTTTAACAAAGTTCTTAGCATATTCTAAGTTATATTCTAAATCCTCTCCCTCAATTATATAGGCATTAGATAGACTTTTATTTTTTATCTGACTATCTAATAGGCTCATATCTGTATATATTGTTCAACATCAATTATAAATATGGTTGCCCCACCTACCCCTATTTCTATAGGCACAGTAGAGCTAATAAGTGAGCTCTCACCAGTAGGATTTATAATTGTGGTAGTTGTATTTCTCTTCTTACAATTTTTCTCTATAATTTTAAGAGCTTCATCAAGTTTTTCTTCTTCGACACCTATTAGTAATGTGGTATTTCCTTTCTTAAGGAAGCCACCTGTTGTTGATAATTTTGTAATTCTGTATCCTTTTTCTGTTAGGGCGTCAATTAAAAAATTAACATCTGCATCTTGAACTATAGCTATTAATAATTTCATCCTAATCCTCCAATAATTGATTTATAATATCCATTACATCACTTGTTAAATCTTCTATAGATTTTCTCGCATCTACTTTCACAATTTCATCTCTGTATAAGTCTGCCATTTCTAAATAACCATCGAATATAGTTTTGTGGAAAGAAAAATCTTCATTTTCTAGCCTATCTGGCGAGAAGTTCGCTCTTTTCCTCTCAAGAGCGGTTTTATAATCTATATTAAAAAATAAGGTTAAATCTGGTTTTATATCTCCAGTAGCAAAATCATTTATCTTTTTTACATTATCTATACCCAGATTTCTCCCAAGACCCTGGTAAAGAAGTGATGACATTACAAAACGATCGCAAATGACAATCTTTCCTACTTTTAGGTCAGGTACTATTTTTTCTGCTACTAGCTGGGCCCTAGATGAAGCAAATAATAAGGCTTCAGTTTTAGGGTCCATTAGATGATTGTCATTATCAATTATAATTGACCTAATTTTTTCAGATATATCTGTGCCGCCCGGTTCTCTATAATAGCTTATAGACAAATCTTGTTTTTCTAGAATCTCTTTAACTTTTTTTATTATTGTTGTTTTGCCCGCCCCGTCTGGGCCTTCAAAAACTATAAATTTTCCGTTCATAGTATTATTATACTATATAATCATAATTTAAGTCTAGCTATAAATTATTGCCATAAAAATATGCAAATAAAAAACCATTGTCTTTTATGAGACCAATGGTTTTAAAAATTATTCAGCGTCTTCTTCGTCTTCTTCTGTTTCATCTACAGTTGGTACGTCTGCCGCATCTGCTACTTCAGCTTCTTCATCTTCGATTACTTCTTCAGAAACTTCTTGTAATGAGCAAACTACTTCATCTTCATCAGCAAGGATTGTGATGTTTTCATTTGCGAAGATATCAAGGTCAGCAATTGTTTTGTTATCACCGATTTGCATTTCTTTTACATCAACATCAGCTGTTTGTGGGATGTATTTTGGTAGACATTCTACTTCAACATCGTCAAGGTTTTGTACAAGTACACCTTCAACTGCTACCATGTCATCTCTGTTAACAAGAACAACTGGAACAGTAACTCTGATTGTTTCGTTTTGGTCGATTGCTTGGAAATCAACGTGTAAAAACTGGTTCTTGTATGGGTGATTTTGGAAATCTTTGATAAGAACTTCTTGTGCCTCTCCATTGATATCTAGGGAAATAATAGTAGATGTTCCAGCTTGTCTAAGTACTTTTTCAAAATCTCTAGCTGTGAATTGAACATTTACATTTTCTTGATTTTTAGCATAGATAACTCCTGGAATTAATTCGTTATTTCTAATTTTTTTAACTGAGTTTTTACCAGTAGCTTCTCTTTTATCTGCTTGTAAAACTATATTAGCCATTTTGCCTCCTTATTAATTCATACTAGCTAATTATACCCTATGTTTCCCTAATTTACAATAAAGTATAGGTTAAAAATTTTTATATTCAATTGATAAATATTGTCAATTGATATAGAATATAGGTAAGAAGAGGAAAAACAAATAAAATAAGGAGATGTTTATGTCAAGAAAAGGAAAATTCGGTACTGTAGATATTACGGTTAAAGGCAGTAAGCTTAAGGTTGGCGACATGGCTCCAAACTTCAAAGCTGATAATATGGACCTCTCACCTTACGATTTTTACGAAGCTGAAGAAGGAAAGATAAAAATTTTATCAGTTGTACCTTCATTAGATACTGATGTTTGTGAACTTCAAACAAAACTATTTCAAAGAGCTGCTAAAAATTTTTCGGACAATATTGTAGTAGTGACAATATCAAATGACTTGCCATTTGCACAATCTAGATTTAAACGTGTTAAGAAGGCAGATAATATCAAATTTGTGTCTGACTACAATACTAGAGATTTTTCTGAAAAATATGGAACTCTAATAGAAGAATTAAAACTTCAAAACCGTTCTGTGTTTGTAGTAGATAAGGATAATACAGTTAAATTTGTAAACTATCTAGATCAAAACACTGACCTACCAGAATACAGCGAAGCAATAGATGCTGCAATATCATTAGAAAAAGAGCAAGAATAAAAATTATCCCCTCGTTTTTGAGGGGATTTTTTTATTTAGTAATCAAAAATTCTTCATATTTTTCTCTATCATAGACTACATCGAGCTCACCGATGAAGTTTGAATACTTATCTGGATAACAAAAAGCTTGTTTAAATCTATATAGTCCATCCCTTGAGTCTAGACTAAAAGTACCTCCTAAATCTAGGTAGTCATAGCCATTTTCTATAGTCCACTTTATCTCTTCCCATATCATATTATAATTTGGCATCTTATTTCTCATTTCATTAGAGCTTGCTGCATATAGGTAATAAACCTTTTTTCCATAAGGAATAAGAAGTGATGCTGAAAGAGCTTTATCTTCAAAATAAGATATAAAAATCTCACCATTTAGATAATCAATAAGTCTCTTATAATAATCTTTTGGTCTATGTCCAATTTCTTGTCTTTCCGCCATTATCTTTGTTAGATTATAGAAAATTTCTAGGCCTTCTTCATCAGTTTTGTTTATAGTTTTTATGCCAGCCCTTATTGATTTTCTAACATTATACCTACCCTTTGAAGAAAAGCTTTCAAATATAGAGTCTATGTCATGGCTTGTTAAATCAATAATCATATTATATCTTGGTTGAGTAAAGGAATGTGTATCTAGGCCCACAGATCTAAAATCATAGCCTAGCTGTCTATAATCATATACAAGTTTCTCATCAAAGTTTAATTCTGGATCCATTCTTAGAAGAAAAGCATCATATTTTTCCTTAAGAACCTCTGCTTCTTTAATTAAAGCTTCTACTAGCTTAATGTCCTTAAAGTTACAGACTGGTCCTCTAGGAGCATATAAAAAATGTTTGCCATTGGTATTTTTAATTCCTATTACAGACATGGCTGCAATTATTTGTTTGTTTTCTTCCAGATAAACAAAATCGTGGGTCCAGTTATTCTTTATTTTAGACCAATTTGTATCTTGCATTGGCCTTGCATATTCAGAATTTCTTACAAATTCATTATATCTTTTTAAATCCTGTTCTTTATTTACTATTGGCATTTATCTATAAGTCCTTCCACTAATGTTATTGTCGTAATTGATCCAATACCATTTTTGCTTCCTAGGTATTTTATATCAAGATCCTTTATTGAATCTACATCTACATCCCCAACTATCTTACCGTTTTTATAAGAAGTTCCCACATCTATTATTAAAGAGCCATCTTTAAAGTACGATTTATCGTAATATTCCGCTTTTCCTATAGCAGAAATAAAAATATCAGCATTTTTGATCATAGATCTAGGGTTTTTTGTAAGACTATTTATAATCCTCACGCTCGCCCTTTTTGTGGCAAGATATAAGGCTAAAGGCCTACCTATAATATTGGTGTTATTAGCAATTACAATATTTTTTCCCTTATAATCAACATTTTGACTATCCATAAACCTAACTACAGCCTTTGCCGTAGCAGGCAAATATTCTTTAAGCCCTTCAAATATCATTCCTTGGCTTTTGTATGTAAAGGAATCTAAGTCTTTTAGTTTGATATTTTTTCTTAGGATAGAAAGGTCTACACTATCTCCAAATGGAGCTAAGATTATAAATCCATCTTTGCTATCATGGGAATTAATAAAATTTAGGATTTGTTCGTTTGTTTCTTGGAAAAATTCTTTATCTATATAATCAATATTAAATTCTTTGCATCTTTTAATTATGACTTTTTTATAATGGTTAACTTCTTCAGTCGGTTCTTTGCTTAATAATAATATTTTATTGACAAAACTATGTTTTTTTAAACTATTAATTATTTCATCTCTTAATTTATTTGTAGTTAATATTTCCATAATTACCCTAAATAAAAACGCCCTGAGCTTTTGGCCTTGGGCGTATTTTTATAGTTTTTAATAAATTCTTCTTGCACCTCTAAATGCAGTTTGGAATGATCCATTAAATATGTTATCAATTCTAACTCCAGTTTGTGGTGTAGATGCGTGAACAAATGTTCCGTCTGAACTTGTGATCATACCTACGTGGTCGATTCCACCTCCGCCAAATGAGAAGAATACAAGGTCTCCTGCTTTTAGGTTATTCACATCTACTGCATATCCATTGTTAAATTGAGCAGCAGAACTGTGTGGAATTGTTATTCCCATTTGTCTATAAGCATAAGATGTAAGACCTGAGCAGTCAAATCCTACGCTTGGATTTGATGATCCCCATACATATGGTAGGCCAACAAATTGGCTTGCTATATTTGCTACACTTTGACCGCCTTGATTAGCTGGCGCTTGAGTATTAACAACTTCTTCTACTTCTTTAACAACTTCTTGTACTTGTTGTTTCTGTGCTTCAGCTGCTTTGGCTTCTTCAGCTTTTCTTGCTTCTTCGGCAAGTCTAGCTTCTTCAGCCTTCTTTGCTTCTTCGGCAAGTCTAGCTTCTTCAGCCTTCTTTGCTTCTTCGGCAAGTCT
>CAMEGY010000017.1 GCA_945916625.1 uncultured Anaerococcus sp. | reverse complement strand
AACTACACTATTCATTACTCACTCCTAGAATTTATTTTTTATATATTTCACATAAATCATATACTATGTCTTTCAATAAGATACTTGTCATCAAGTGGTCTTGAGCATGAATCATGATGAAACCGATTTCAAGTTCCTTGCCCTGTGCATCAAGTGCTAGCATTTCTGTTTGCTTAGCGTGGGCTATGTTTAGGTTTTCTTGGGCGTCTTTTACAAGATCATCGATTTTATCAAATTCACCTTTTTTTGCACATTTGATTGCTTCTAGTAATGAGCTTCTTGCGTCTCCTGAGTAAGCTACTATTTCAAAGCCTATCATACCAATATCTTCTCTGCTTAAGTTTTTTTCGCTTGTCATTTTATACTCCTTTTATTTTTTCTAATCGTGATATTCGCCTCTGTCCCACTTCTCTATAAATTCTGTAAAGAATTCAGAGTTTTTAACTTGATTTTCCTTATCTTCTTTGTATTCTTCTTCGATTGCCATAATCTTTTCGATTAGCTTATCTTTTTCAGGACTTTCTTCGTATTTTGTTTCGAGGAAAGCATCTACAATTTCAAGGGCTAAGTCTTTGCCAACAATCATTCCACCAAAGCCAATTACATTGGCATCAAGCTCTCTTTTCGCTGCTCTTGCAGTTTCTACATCTCTTACAAGGGCACATCTTGTTCCATAGGCCTTGTTTACTGCTGTTGTAATTCCTACTCCTGTACCGCAAAGTACTACTCCTAGGTCACATTCACCACTAGCTACAAGCTCTCCCACTCTTTTCCCGTAGATTGGGTAGTGAGTTCTGGTATTGTCGTAGCATCCAACATCATAAACCTCATGTCCTAGACTCTTAAGATGGTCTGATACCTGCATCTTAAGACTTGTTACTATATGATCGCATCCTAAAGCTATTTTCATAAAAGACCTCCTTAAAGCATTTTATTTAGCATATCAATTCTTATTTGGTGACGGCCACCGTCATAGCCGTGTGATAAGAATGATCTTAGACATGATTTTGCAAGTTCTTCGCCTACTATAGCTGATCCCATTACTAGGATTCTTGCACCGTTGTGTCTTTTTGTCATAAGGGCTGATCTTTCTTCGCTGACTTCTGCTGCAATCATTCCCTTATGCTTTGAACAAGCCATATAAGATCCTGCTCCGTACTTATCGATTACAACCCCTACTGATTGGTCGTCAGATCCTGAAGTAAGCATACCATCAACCTCAAGTAGCTTCTTGCAAACTGCCTTTGAGCTATCAACTAAGTCAAAACCTTCTTCTGTAAGGTCTTCGTAGTCGTATCCAAGTCTTTTTACTTCTTCTACTAGGGCATCCTTTAGCCCTTTTCCATCCATGTCGGATGCTAGAAATACTTTCATACTGCCTCCTTATATATTTTCTGATTAGCTTCTAAAAATGAAAAGTCATTGTCAGTTCCAACCACTTTAAAAACTTAAACTCATCCCGTTTTTGTTTATTTATGTTTTATTTTTATCGTTTCTGTCTGATTTCAGTATACAAGCATTTATTTTTTTGTCAAGCGTTTTCTTCAAAATTTTAATTTTATATAAATTTTGCCTTTTTTTCTTTATAAAGCTCTTAAAACTTTAAATAATCTAGTTATTTCTAATTTAAAAATGTATTTGTAATTTAATTACCCAAATAATATGGGTCTAGATCATTGTTTATTAATTATCAATATCTGTTCTCTTGCCTATCCTTTTTAATCGTAAATATTTTAATAACTTGGTAAACAGGCTTATATTTTGTTTGTTTTTGTTGGTTTTTCAAAAAATTTTTGAATTGAAAGGTCAAAAAAAGAGCAAAGCATCCTTTACTCTTTCTATCTGATATATTTTTATTTCCTCTTATCCAATTCTATGTATTCCTTCCTCTCGCTCAAAGACAAATATGCTGGTCTTATTATTTTGTTATCAGCTATTTGTTCTAGTCTGTGAGCTGACCAGCCTACTGTTCTTGCTATGGCAAAGATTGGGAGGAAGAGTTCTCTTGGGATTTTTAGCATATCGTAGACGAGTCCTGAGTAGAGGTCTACGTTGGCGCATGGTGGGTAGGTTCTGTCTAGTTTTTCCATTATTAATCCTTGGCCGATTTTTTCTATATTTTCTACAAAGCTAAAGTCTTCTTCTCTGCCCTTTATTTTTGCTAATTCTCTTGCCTTTTTCTTAAGTAGGACTGCCCTTGGGTCTGATAAGGTGTAGACTGCGTGGCCAAGGCCATAGATTAATCCAGCCTGATCAAAGGCTTTTTTGTCTAGGATTTTTTCAAGATAAGCTCTTATCTCTTCCTCATCCTTTTTATCTCTTATATTTTCCTTAATATTATCAATCATATTTGCAACTTTTATGTTGGCTCCTCCGTGCCTTGGCCCTTTAAGGGAGGCAAGACCTGCTGCCATGGCCGAATAGGAATCAGTGCCGGATGAGGATACCACATGGGTTGCAAAGGCTGAGTTGTTTCCGCCCCCGTGTTCGGCGTGAATTATTAGAAGTAGGTCTAAAATCTCCGCTTCTTTCCTGCTATAATTTTGATCTACTCTCAGCATGGCTAGGATATTTTCAGCTATGGATTTTTCTGGATTAGGATTGTGGATTACCAATGATTTGTTGTCAAATTTATGGATTTTGACCTGGTAAGAGTAGATAGCTAACAGAGGCATCTTGGCAATGAGTGATAAGGACTGGCCTAGGACATTTAGGGGGTCTGTCCCGTCAGGGTTTGCGTCATAAGTATAAAGGGCAAGCATAGCTCTCATCATCTTGTTCATTATATCAGATCCGGGCACCTTCAATATGGCATCTTCTATGAAGTAGTCCGGAAGTTTGCGATTTTTAGCTAAAATCTTTTTGAAATTTGAAATTTCTTCTTTGTTTGCAAGCTTATCAAATAGCAAAAGATAAATAATCTCCTCAAAGCCCAATCTCTGAGATTTTTCTATATCACGGACCATGGTAGTTAACGGATAACCCCTGTAATAAAGTTCTCCTTCAGATGGGATTTTTTTGCCATCTTTTATTTTGTAGCCACTTACATCCCCAACCTTAGTTACTCCAACAAGGACCCCTGTCCCATTTTGGTTTCTAAGTCCTCTTTTTATGGAATATTTTTCGTAGATTTCCTTATCAATATTGGTTGCCTTTTCAATTTCATCTGCATAGGCCTTTAGTTTTTCTTCTAATCTTTTATCCATATCAATGTCCTAAATTTGAAATAATGGCCTCTGTGATGCCCGATGTGGTGTTTTTTCCGCCCAAATCTCTCGTATAATTATCCTTATCGGAAAGGGTCTTGTAGATAGCTTTTCTGATATTTTCTGCATGATCTTTTTCGCCTATATCATCAAGAAGCAGACAGAATGTAAGAATCATGGCAATAGGGTTGGCTAAATTCTTCCCTGCTATATCCGGTGCTGAACCGTGAATAGATTCGTAAATTGCAATGTCCTTGCCCTTGTTTACTCCAGGCATAAGGCCAAGGCCTCCCACAAGGCCTGCTCCAAGGTCTGATAAGATATCACCATAGAGGTTTTCTGTAACTAGGACGTCAAAACGCCCAGGGTTCATCACCATCTGCATGGCGGTGTTATCAACCAGAAGCTCTTCAAATTCTATTTCCGGAAAATTTTTAGCAACTTCTCTGCCTACTTCGAGGAAGAGCCCATCAGTAAGCTTCATTATATTTGCTTTTGTAATGATGCTGACCTTTTTCCTACCACTTTTGCTTGCAAATTCGAAGGCCTTTTCTATTATCCTTTGAGATTTATCTCTCGTGATTATCTTGATAGAATGGGCTTCATCTGGAGAAATTTGCTCTTCGATGCCGGCATAGAGGTCTTCGGTGTTTTCTCTGAAAATTACCATATCTACACCGTCAAATTTTAATTCTAAAGGTCCTGGAGCCTTGATTGGCCTGATATTGGCAAAGAGATCAAATTTCTTTCTAAGTTCCACATTTATAGACCTAAATCCATGGCCGATAGGTGTTGTAATTGGCCCTTTGATTGCGATTTTATTTTCCCTTATTGAATCAAAAAGCCTTTGGGGAATGTAGACTCCTTCCTCTTGAAAAACCGAAAGGCCTGCGTTTATCTCTTCAAATTCAATGTCTATTTTTAGGGCGGAGGCGATTTTTTTCATGGATTCTGTTATTTCTGGTCCGATTCCATCGCCCTTTATCAGTGTAATTTTCATTTGTCCTCCAAGTCTAGGTTTTTAGCATAGTTTAGGTAACCACCTTCGAGGAGAATTTCCTTTTCCCTATCAGAAAAATCTCCGAGTAATTTTATTTTTATATCTTTTGTAAGGTCTTCTAGGATAAATTCTCCAGTTTGGATTGAGTTTTCCATTTTTGAAATATTTATATGGTCAAATTCAGATATTTTTTCAAAATCTGCTTCGCTTTCGAAAACTAGGGGCAAAATTGCATTGTTTATGAGGTTTGACCTATGGATTCTGGCAAAAGATTTAGCGACAACCGCCTTTATTCCTAGATGAAGTGGGATAAGGGCGGCGTGTTCTCTAGATGAGCCTTGGCCATAATTTTCTCCAGCGACAATAATTCCTCCGCCATTTTCTTCACACCTATTTTTGAAGTCGTCGATCTTTGTTGTGAAGGCAAAGTTTGAAAGGTATTCAATATTTGACCTAAATGGTAATAGATGAGCGTTTGATGGGCAGATATCATCTGTAGTAATCCCATCCCCCGCCTTATAAATTACCTTTTTATCGATATCGGCCGCCTTTTCTGCCCTTGGGAACGACTTAATATTTTTACCCTTGATAGTTTCCTTGATTCTCTTTGATAAATCTGTTTCAGGCTCGATAAAATATGCGTCTGTGTGGTCAAAGTTCACTTCTTTTTCAAAATTTTCCTCGTATTCAATCTCACTTGGGTCGGCAATATAGCCCAAAACAGCACTTGCTGCGCAGGTTTCAGGACTTGCAAGGTAGACATTTGCGTCAGCCGTTCCAGACCTTCCCTTGAAATTTCTATTAAAACTCCTTAAAGAAACACCACCGGATTTTGGCGCCTGGCCCATACCTATGCATGGCCCACAGCCAGATTCTAGTATCCTTGCCCCAGCCTTTATCATGGTCGCAAGGGCCCCGTTTTCAGATATTTTCTCTAAGATTGTCGCAGATCCTGGTGAAATTACAAGGGAAACATCTGGATGGACTTTTTTGCCATCGAGAATGGCTGCAACTTTCATCAAATCCACATAGGAAGAGTTTGTACAAGAACCAATTGCCACTTGGTCAAGCTTAATCTTTCCAAGCCTTGTTACTTCTGAATATTGGTCAGGAAAGTGTGGTTTGGCCACCGCTGGCTTTATTTTTCCAAGGTCAACTTCAATAGTCTCGTCATAAAAAGCATCAGGATCAGCGGAAATCTCTATATAATCTTCTTCCCTGCCTTGGCTTTTTAGATAAGTTTTTGTGTTTTCATCTGATGGGAAAATCGAAGTGGTCGCCCCGAGTTCTGCTCCCATATTGCAAATCGTTGCCCTGTCCGTCACGGAAAGTGATTTTACACCCGGGCCTGTATATTCCATTATGTATCCTGTCCCGCCTTTAACGGTAAGTTTGCCTAAGATATAAAGGATGACGTCTTTGGCGTTGGCTCCTGGATTTAGAGAATTGGTGAGATTTACCCTATAAATCTTTGGAACTTTCAAGAAGTAAAAGCCCTTAGCCATTGCTACAGCAACCTCAAGACCGCCTGCCCCTATGGCAAGCTCTCCCATACCTCCACCTGTTGGTGTGTGAGAATCTGACCCTAGGAGGGTGTCACCCGGCTTTGCAAATTGTTCGAGGTTTACTTGATGGCAAATACCTGCGCCTGCCTTAGAAAATTTGACCCCAAACTTAGCTGCAGCCGACTTTATAAATTCGTGGTCATCTGCATTTTCAAAACCTGCTTGCAAAATATTATGATCTATGTAGGCCACAGAATTTTCTGTCGACACGTCTTCTATATCCATTGCCTCAAGTTGTAAATAGGCCATTGTACCTGTGGAATCTTGGGTCAAAGTCTGATCAATTTTGATTGCAATCTCGCTTCCTGTCTTAAGGTCTCCCTTTATTAGGTGATTTTTTAATATTTTCATAGCTAATGATAAGCCCATATAATTCTCCTTCATTAAATTTAATGTATTAGTGTAGTTGTGGTTAATTATACTTTTATTTTAATTTTTTCCCATTTTGATAAAAGTATTTTTCCTCTATTCTAATTTTAAACCCAAACATCCAATATAAAATCAAAACTACTAGCAAGAAATACATCTTTACTTTTAATTATAGGATGGTATAGTAATATTGATATTGTTAATTAATAAACTAACAAAGAGTATTAAGGAGGAAAAATGACATACACTACATTCTCAGTACCAAATACAATCGTACATGGAGAAAATGCGCTTGAGTACTTATCAACCCTAAAGGGTGACAGAGCTGTTCTTGTAACTGGTGGCTCTTCAATGAAAAGATTTGGATTTTTAGATGAAGCAAAAGCTGAACTAGAAAAAGCTGGTATGGAAGTTTTGATAATAGACGGTGTTGAACCAGACCCATCTGTTAAAACTTGCCTAGAAGGTGGAGCAAAGATGGCTGAATTTGAGCCACAATGGATTATAGCAATCGGTGGCGGATCAGCGATGGATGCTGCAAAAGCTATGTGGGTTTTCTATGAGTACCCAGATTGGGACTTCGAAAGATTAGCTGCCTTTGACAATCCACCACTTAAAAACAAGGCAAGAATGATTTGTATCCCATCTACATCTGGTACAGCAAGTGAAATTACAGCTTTCTCAGTAATTACAGATACAGAAAAAGAAATCAAATATCCACTTGTACACCCAGATTTCGTTCCAGAAGTTGCCCTACTTGATATGAGAATCCCAGCAACAATGCCAGCTCACATCACAGCAGCAACAGGTATGGACGTAATGACCCACGCTGTAGAAGCTTTTGTATCTACTGCAGCAGATGATTTCACAGACCCATATGCAATTAGGGCAATCGAGCTTGTCTTTGGCTACCTAAAGAAAGCTTATGATGATGGCGACGACATGGAAGCTCGTGAAAAAATGCATATAGCTTCATGTATAGCAGGTATGGCATTTACAAATGCTTCACTTGGTATAGTCCACTCTATGGCTCACAAAATCGGCGGAATCTTCCACCTAACACACGGTGAAGCAAATGCAATCATGCTACCTTACATCATCGACTACAACAGAAAAACATGTGATAAATACGAAAAAATCGAAAAAATCCTTGGCATTGATGATATAGCAGAAGAAATAAGAAAACTAAACGCAGCTGTAGGACTTACAGCAAATATCAAAGATGGCCAAAACACAGTTATAGAAGAAAAAGACTTCCTAGAAGTATTAGATAAAATGAGCGAAAATGCCTTCAAAGACGCTTGTACACTCACAAACCCAAGAGAAACAAGCCCAGAAGACATCAAAAAAATCTACCACGCAGCATACTACGGAGAAAAGGTAGACTTCTAATATAAGTAAAAACTAAAATCCCGATAAAAACTGAGTCCAGGACTGGCCTGTGGGTCAGTTTTTATTTGGAATTTTTAAGTATTATATCTTATCATCAGTAAGATATAATATTCAAATTAAAATTTTAAAAATAAAAAACCGCGGATTTTAATCCACAGTCTTCATAAATTGGCTGGAATGACAGGATTCGAACCTGTGATCTCCAGAGTCAGAATCTGGTGCCTTACCGGCTTGGCTACATTCCAAAAATTTGCTTTTTCCCACCCTTATAAATTACCGTTTTGTGAGCATTTGTCAACGAAAAAACCCAAAAAATTTCAGCTTATTGCATCTTTCCTGTTATACAGATATTCATCTCAAATCCTGCCCTGATTGCTGTATTTATCGACCTTGTATGAGAAAATTGTGTAGCTGTAATTGGGCTTATATCTTTATTTTCCTCAATAACAATTATAGATAGGGCTTCTAACAAATAAGTTCCTAATCCCTTATAATTCTCATCAAAATAAAACTTCTCAAAACCTATATTCCAAAGAAATTTCCCAGAAAAAGATGCCCCTGCCAAGCCTATAAGCTTATTTTCATCATAATAAGCAAGACCCAACCTATCACTTTCATCAAAGCAAAAAGGCATTTTAGATTTTCCCTTAAATTTTTGTATATCCTCTTTTTCAACCCTTACAAAATCAAATTTTGAAGTCTCGATTTTTTTGTAACCATAGGTCATAAGAGGGAAAAAATTATCAATTTCAATATCAAATTCAGCTAGTATTGACGATAGTTTTCTAATATTAGCAATTTCCGCAAACCACTGGCTTGGATAATCTTTGTATGTAGCTTCAAGTTTTTTTATAAGTTTTTGATTGTCAGATCTCATAAATACCCTATTGTCAGTACAAATTAGGGAAAAATCTGACCTATTATAGAAAAGAAAATCATCTGTCG
This sequence comes from uncultured Anaerococcus sp., assembly GCA_945916625.1. Next base: position 2,031 of record CAMEGY010000017.1, on the reverse strand, counting down.
GTTCATTTGAGGTAAATATATTATTTTTTGAATTAAATTTTTCTTCACCGATAGAAAAATCATTAATTATTTGCTTTTTAAAATTTAAATTCATAAGATTCCCTCTCTAGTTTTATAAAATCAATTATACTATAAAAGCTTATCCCAATCCAAAATTGGAAACAAAAAAAAATCGACTCTGAAATTTCTTTACACTCCAAAGTCGATTATTTATCCTCACCGGCACAGCGTTCTGTTTTTGGTTCAATCACTCTTTATCATCCTTTCTTTCCATCTCTATGTTTGCTTAATAGACTACAAACTATTTATATTGTGAAATCATATCATTTATTAGTATCATTCTGACAAAACTTTTACAAAATCATCTAATCTTAACTTATCCTCCATGATAAATTCTATGAAAAAACGTCAGATGGCTAAACTTTTACACTTATCTTCCACCACTTTTTCCATAATCCTTAGCCAAAAAATATACAGAAAGCTAAAAGACTAAAATCTACCACACAAGTATCAAAATTAAATAATATTATAAACAAATATTCTATTTTCTTAAGCTCTGTGCCAGTGAGTAAGAAAACTATTATGTTTTCTTATTAATTATATACCCAGGTAATTTACTTTTAAACACAAAAATGTATTATTTTATGATTTTTTTAAGAAAATCTATAAATTTATAGATAAAATATTAAATTAACCTGAAGTTAGTTGATTAAAAGTATTGAAAAAAGATATAAACCAAGAAAAATATTTGTAACTGGTATAATATAATTAAAAATAGCATTCGGGGTGTAAAATGAAAAACAGTAAAAATTTCAATCTTTTTTTAATGGATGGGGAAGTTACAGGTAGGATAAAATGTACCTTATCAAATTGGACAGGTTTAGCCTATAAAGTGCCAAGACCATATCTTGAAAAATGTAAAGATAGACAAGATTTAAAACAAAGTGGAGTTTATTTTTTATTTGGCAAGAACGATGATGGAAATGACGAAGTATATGTTGGCCAAGCTGGAATAAGAAAAAATGGGGAAGGAGTTTTATTTAGAGTTGTAGAACACCTTAAAGATGAAATTTACTTTTCTGAAGCAGTCATGTTAACTACACAAAACAATTCATTTGGTCCAACAGAAATCTCATATCTAGAAAATAAATTTACCAACATGGCTATAGATGTAGATAGGTATAAAGTAAGAAATGGAAATGATCCAAACCCAGGCAATGTAACTGAAGAGAAAGAATCAGAGCTCGAAGATTTTATCGAGTATTCGAAAATGGTACTTGGTGTCTTAGGCTATAAAATATTTGTTCCTATAATTGATAAATCTTCTAAAGAAACGAATAATAGTATTCCTAAAGATAAAGAACTAATCCTATATCTGTCCAGAAATAGCGGAAAGTCAAATAGACAAATAGAAGCAAAATGTAAGAGAACAGATGAAGGTTTTGTTGTACTAAAAGATAGCATGATAGATGTTATAGATTCACCCGCCATTCCAAAATCAATAAAAAAATTGAGGGAGGAATGCATTATAAATAATGAAATTGTAGATGGCAGGCTACATAAAAATTACTTATTTAATAGTCCATCCTATGCCGCTGCCTTTGTATTAGGAACTAATGCAAATGGCAGAACACATTGGAGAACTGAAAAAGGTATAAGTTTAAAAGATATAGAAGAAAATGAAATGAAATAATATCAAAATTAGACGGTAGGTTATTAAGCTATCGTCTTTTTCATGGCACTTAATAATTGAAAAATCAATATTTATCCACCCAGAGACACTTGGCCAATTTCCCTAATCTGTCACAAACTTTGCCCAATCTCTACTCTCTCGTATATGATTAATATTAAATAAAAATTTGTAATCGAATAGGGGCTAAAAACTAGCCCCTTTCACACCACCCGTGCGTGCCGTTCGGCATACGGCAGTTCAATATTCTCTTGTATCATATTGTTTATTTCTGATGAAACTATTCAACTTTATTCTTTTTGTATCCGAACCTAGAGGAGTGAATACGTCACTCCTTGTAT
>CAMEGY010000016.1 GCA_945916625.1 uncultured Anaerococcus sp. | reverse complement strand
GATTGTACCAATATTAATATGTGGTTTGCTTCTTTCAAATGTTTGTTTGCTCATTTTTCTCTCCTATATTAATTATTTGTTAATTACTTCATCTCTTACAGATGCTGGAACTTCTGCATAGTGGTCGAAGCTCATAGCATATGTTGCTCTACCTTGGGTCTTACTTCTTAGGTCTGTTGCATAACCGAACATTTCTGATAGTGGAATGAATGCGTCAAGTACGTGGATTCCGTCTTTTGGATTCATGCCGTCTATCTTACCTCTTCTAGAAGATACGTCACCCATTACATCTCCAAGATACTCGTCTGGAGTTGTGATTTCAACTTTTTCGATTGGTTCTAGTAGGACTGGACCTGCTTTTTCAACTGCGTTTTTAAAGCCGATTGATCCTGCTACGTGGAAGGCAACTTCTGATGAGTCGACTTCGTGGTATGAACCGTCAAATAGTGTTACGTGTAGGTCTACCATTGGATAGCCACCAAGGATTCCGCTTGCTGCAGCTTCCCTAACACCTTCTTCAACTGGTCTGATGTATTCTTTTGGAACTGCACCACCGACGATTTTAGATTCGAATGTGATTCCTGAACCTTCTTCGCCTGGCTCAACTCTAAGCATAACATCACCGTATTGACCAGAACCACCTGATTGTCTTACAAACTTACCTTGAGCTTCAGCTTCTTTAGTGATTGATTCTCTGTAAGCTACTTGTGGGTTACCGATGTTTGCTTCTACTTTGAATTCTCTTAGAAGTCTATCTACGATGATTTCAAGGTGAAGCTCTCCCATTCCTGAGATGATTGTTTGACCTGTTTCTTCATCTGATCTTGTTTGGAAGGTTGGATCTTCTTCTGAAAGTTTTTGAAGACCGATGATCATCTTATCTTGAGATGCTCTTGTTTTTGGTTCTATTGCTACAGAGATTACTGGATCTGGGAATTCCATTTGTTCAAGGATAATCTGATTATCTTGATCGCATAGGGAGTCCCCTGTTGTTGTATCTTTTAGTCCTAATAGAGCAACGATGTCTCCAGCGTATCCCACTGGAATTTCTTCTTGCTTATCAGAGTGCATTTGCATGATACGTCCAACTCTTTCTCTCTTGCCTTTTGTTGCGTTGTAGATGTAAGAACCTGACTGGATTGTACCAGAGTAGATTCTTGCGTAGATTAGCTTACCTACATATGGGTCTGTTACTACCTTAAATGCTAGTGCTGCTGTTGGCTCGTCATCTCCAGGATTTCTTACTAGAGTTTTTTCTGGATCTTTTGGATCAACACCTTCAATAGCTGGTACATCTACTGGGCTTGGCATGTAGTCTATAACTGCATCTAGTAGTGGTTGTACTCCCTTGTTTTTGTAGGCTGAACCTAGTAGGCATGGGAATATTTTTTGTGAAATTGTTGCTTTTCTGATTGCAGCTTGCATTTCTTCTACAGTAACTTCTTCACCTTCTAGATATTTCATCATGATTGTATCATCTACTTCTGATAATTCTTCTAGAAGATATCCTCTATATTCTTCTGCTTGGTCAAGAAGTTCTGCTGGTATTTCAGATTCTTTTGGATGTGCTCCAAGGTCTTCAGAAGAGTATGTCACTGCTTTCATTGTTACAAGGTCTACTGCACCTTCAAAGTTTTGTTCGCTTCCTATAGGAATTTCTAGAGGAACTACGTTTGCTTTTAGCTTATCTTTGATTGTGTCTACTGCCATGAAGAAGTCTGCGCCTGTAGCATCCATTTTGTTGATGAAACAAATTCTTGGGATGTTGTATTTGTCAGCTTGTCTCCAAACAGTTTCAGATTGTGGTTCTACACCACTTTTTGCATCGAATAAGGCTACTGCTGAGTCTAGTACTCTTAGAGATCTTTCAACCTCTACAGTAAAGTCAACGTGGCCTGGTGTATCGATGATATTGATTCTATGGTTTTTCCAGAATGCTGTTGTTGCAGCAGATCCTATTGTGATACCACGTTCTTTTTCTTGGTCCATTGAGTCCATGACTGCTGTACCATCGTGGGTATCTCCGATTTTATAAATTTTACCAGTATAGTATAGCATTCTCTCTGTGGTAGTTGTTTTACCAGCATCGATATGGGCCATAATTCCTATGTTTCTGGTATCTTTAAGTGCTACCTGTCTAGGCATTTATCCCCCTAACTTTAGTATCTAAAGTGCGCGAAAGCCTTGTTAGCTTCTGCTGCCCTATGCATTTCTTCTTTTCTTCTTACTGCGGCACCCGCATTGTTTGATGCATCGAGAATTTCTTTAGAAAGTCTTTCAACCATAGTTTTTTCGCCTCTTTGACGAGCGAAGTTTACAAGCCATCTTAGGGCTAGTGTTTGTCTTCTTTCTGGTCTAACTTCCATTGGTACTTGGTAGTTTGCACCACCGATTCTTCTTGCCTTGACTTCTAGAGTAGGCATAATGTTTTCCATTGCTTGGTGGAAAACTTCAATAGCATCTTCGCCTTTGGTTTCTTCTACTATATCAAAAGCTTCATAAACTATTCTTGTAGCAAGGCCTTTTTTGCCGTCAAGCATAACATTGTTGATAAGTTTTGTTACAACCCTATCGTTATACTTGGCATCAGGCATTACCTCTCTTTTTGGTATATGTCCTTTTCTTGACACTTTTCTTCCCTCCTTTACCAATTATGTGTAATATCTTGAGTACTCGGTCATAGCCGTTAAGTGTGCACATATACCCTTTATATTTAATAGGCACATTATGCACTTATATAACTAATTACTAGCCTCTTTTTGCTCCGTATTTAGATCTACCTTGTTTTCTTCCTTCAACACCTGCAGTATCAAGTGTACCTCTGATGATATGGTATCTAACACCTGGAAGGTCCTTTACCCTACCACCTCTAATTAGTACAACACTGTGTTCTTGAAGGTTGTGTCCAATTCCTGGAATGTAAGAAAGTACTTCAGCTCCGTTTGTAAGTCTTACTCTGGCAATCTTTCTTAAAGCTGAGTTAGGCTTTCTAGGTGTAACTGTTCTAACTGATGTACAAACTCCACGTTTTTGTGGTGATTGGTTTGGTGTTATTCTACTCTTAAGAGTATTGTAGTTATAACCTAAAGCTGGTGTATCTGATTTAGATTTTTCGCTCTTTCTACCTTTTCTAACAAGTTGATTAATTGTTGGCATAATGCACCTCCTATTCTTTTAAATTTAATAAATTGGCATATTCTTGCCAATCCTTAAATATTTTACACGCATGAAAGCTAAATGTCAAGTAAATTCCTTTAATTCCACAGTTTTTATCAATTTGGGTATAAATAAGGATAAGGAGAATGATATGAAAATTGCTATAATTGGTTTCGCCCTGTCGGGATTTACATTTTTAAAAACAATACTAGATAATAATAAGAATAAAGATTTGAAAATAGATATTTTTGAGAAAAGAAAAGAATACCCCGTTGGTCTTGCCTATGAGACTGACACTTTAGATAAGCTTCTAAATGTCAACAACAACGAAATGATTTACCCACCAGAAGATCGCTTTGACTTTACTAAGTGGATGGAAAAAAATAATAGGTTTCTAGATCCTGTTGAGAAAATGGCGCCAAGAGTCTACCTAGGCGAGTATTTCAAAGAACAAGCAGAGCCTTATATAAGAAATCCTAAAGTCAAAATTATAAATGAGGAAGCCTTAGATATTGATGTCAAAATCAGTAACAAAAATGAGTTATATATAGTAGGAAGTGAGAATTATGAGGGAGAATATGACCTAGTCTACCTTGCTACAGGCGCTACATTCTACCAAGACCCTTATGGGCTTAGGGGAATTAAAAACTACATTCCAAAGCCTTATCCACTTAGCCAAAACTATGAGGCCATAAAAGACGACGATAGACTCGCCATCTTGGGTACTTCTGCCTCATCCACAGATGTATTTAGGTATTTAACAAAAAATAAAAATCTAAATAAAACAATAGAATTTTTCACAGGTCCCAATGAATATAAGATTGTAGACATACCTTTTGAAGGAGATATATACGAATATTATTCACCAAATCAGGCTTGGATAGACAAAGAACTATCTGAAAATGGAGAAATATCTAAAGAAAAACTAATCAATACAATTGAGGCTGACTTCAAAAAAGCAGGCTACAAAATAGACTACGCCTACAAAACCTACAAAAGTCACAACCTTGAACTTTCTAGAGAAGCTATAGAAAAAAATGACCAGGCCCTTGCCTTTACAGAAGATTATTTCATCCAATTTGCCCTTTTTGTGGCAGATTTGGTTAATTATATGAATCCAATCGACCGTGCAGACTTTGTAGAAAACTACTATCCTTACCTATCTTTTCTTGGTGGCAAAACTCCTTACGGGTCTATGAAAATGCTCCTTGAAGCCCATGATGATGGGAAAATCGACATTATAACCAATGCAAAGAAAATCAAAAAAAATGATGATGGGTCCTTTACGCTCACCGGTGATAAGGTAAGAAAGGTGGATGTAATCATAAATGCGACTGGTTTTGAGATGGAACTTGAAAAAGTGGCTGAGAAAATTCCCCTATTTAATTCCCTAGTCAAAAATGAAATGGTAATGGCAGATCAAAATGGAAATTGTATTGCCGCAACTTGGCCAAGGCTAAATCCACTTAGCAAAAAATATGGTGCCCTCAAAAATCTTTACGTCACAGGCATGATGGTAAGTCAAACCGACCTAGATAATAACGACGCTAGGTGCATCCAAAAAACCGCCATGACAATAGCTGAAATAATCCTAGAAGAAAATGGCCTTTAAGCTTAAGAATTTTATTTTTTATATAATCTCAAATCATTTTGGGTATAATATTAATGTTAAAAGAATTTTATTAACTAATTAAAAGGAGACGAATAAATGAATATTACATTTGCAGGAGACAAAGTTACTTTAATAGGAAAACAAGTTGAAGTTGGCCAAAAAGCACCAGCTTTCAAGGCTACAAAAAATGACCTTTCTGAATTTAACTCAGAAGACCTTAAGGGAAAGGTAGTAGTTTATTCTATTGCCCCATCTCTTGACACAAGCGTGTGTGCTATCCAAGCTAAGAAATTCAACCATGACGCTCTTGACCTTTCTGATGATGTTGTGATTGTAACAATCACAGAAGACCTACCATTTGCCCAAAAAAGATTTTGTGCAAACGAAGATATCAAAAACCTAGAAGTGGTTTCAGACTACAAGGAAAGAGAATTTGGTGAAAAATACGGCTTCTTAATGGACGAACATAAACTCCTTGCAAGAGGCGTAGTTGTAGTTGATAAAGAAGGCAAAATAGCTTACGTAGAATACGTTCCAGAAGTAACAAACGAAGTTGATTTTGACGCTGCCCTTGAAGCTGTTAAAGAATTAGTTTAAGATAAGAATAATTAATAAAGATAGGAGAGTTTTATGGATTATAGAAGATTTGACAATAAGATTATAGCTAGGTTTGAAAGAGGAGAAGAAGTCCACGACTGCCTTAAGAAAATCGCCCTTAAAGAAGACATAAAGCTCGCCTCCATATCTGCCCTAGGGGCTACAGATGACTTTACCATCGGCGTTTATAAGGTAGATGATAAGTCCTATTCAGAGTTAAATTTCAAAGGTATTTTCGAAATCCTATCTATAAATGGTACTATTACCACAAAGGATGGCGAATATTACCCACATCTTCACATCTCTGTAGCTGATGATAAGGGAAATGGCTTTGGTGGCCACCTTATCAGTTCAAATATCAGCGTAACCTGTGAGATGGTCATTGATATAATAGATGGCAGGGTCGAAAGAAAAATGGACGATGACATAGGCATAAACTTATTTGACTTTGAAGATTAATTGTAAAAAACAAAGTCCCAGCAGATTTTATTTTCTGCTAGGGACTTTTTTAATTTTCTAAATTCAATATTTAAATCAGCTATAGAAGCAATTTGCTTTCGCCTTTGGATTAAAAAACCAAGGCATATTCTCTTTTCTTGATATAAAGGTAATAAATCGTAGAAAAAATAAGGTTAGCAAGCCAACCAAGTGGAACTGAGTACCAGACCATTTCTATTCCTATTTTGTGGGCTAAGGCCATTGAAAGGCTGACCCTAATAAATAAGTTTACTATATTTGCAAATGTAAATACCCTTACATCCCCAAGTCCTCTCAAAATCCCATCTACGCAGTGCTTTGATCCTACTAGGATAAAGAAAAATCCTATAAAGTTTAGGTAGTCTGCCCCGGTTCTTATGGCAAGGTCTGAGGAATTTTCGTTCATAAAAAATGCTACTATGTCCGAATAATTTATTTTTACTACTGCTAAAACCAGAACACAATAAAATCCAACCATAGCAAGGGAGGCCCTAAGCCCCCTAGATAGCCTTTCTAATTTCGCTGCACCTACATTTTGTGAAGTATAGGAAGATACAGCATTCCCAAGACTTGTAATAGGCACAATTATTAGACTTTCTACCCTAAAGGCTGCAGAAAATCCTGCCAAAATTTCAACCCCAAAGGAATTTACAACCGACTGGACAAGAAGCTGGCCGATTGTAATTGTGGATTGTTGGATGATTGAAGGAATAGCCAAGTTTGACAGAAGCCTCAATTCCTTTTTATCGAAAACTTCTGTCTTTTCAGTTTTTATAGCTTTTATCTTTCTAATAAAAACTAGAAAGGAAAAAATCGCCGAAAGTCCCTGGGCAAGGAGGGTCGCGTAGGCTGCTCCAGCCAGGCCAAAATTCAAATCTCTTACAAAATAAATATCCAAGATTACATTTAACACAGAAGAAAAAATCAAAAAATATAGGGGGATTTTGGATTCTCCCAAAGCCTGATAAAGAGCCGAAATTATGTTATACATAAAAAGGAAAGGCAGGCCATAAAAGTAAATATTTAGGTATAAAACCGCCATATCAAGGATTTCCGCCGGTGTATGTAAAATTTCCATAAGATTTTTAGAAAAAACCAGGCCAAAGATTGAAAGAACAAGGCTAAGGGCTAAAAATCCTATAAGCGAAGTGAAAATTGCAGTTTTCATCCTTTTGTAATCACGGGCTCCAAAATATCTGGCTATTAAAACCGAAGCCCCTGCCCCGCCGCCTACTCCAATACAGATAAAAATCGTTGTAAGGGCAAAGCTTGCCCCTATTGATGCCAGGGCGGCTTCACCCACAAATCTCCCAACCACAGCTGAATCAACCAGGGTATAAACTTGTTGAAATAAAGACCCGACAACCATAGGCAGGGCAAATCTGCTGATAGCCTTAGACGGCGAGTCAGTCGTTAAATAATGATCCATAAAATCCCACTTTCTAATCCAGAATAATATATGGTAAAGATAAGAAAAATCAATTCAAAAAGAAGAAAAAATCTCCCCTTAAATTGGGAAGATTTCTTGTTATTTAGGTTTAAAAACCTATCTTAAAGCCTAATACACTAAGGCCTCTGTAGTCATTCTCCTGTCATTAAGAAGCTTATTTTTTCTACTAGCATAGCCTTTTTTCTCGGTCAGCTTATTTGTTGTTTCAATAGCTACTACTGCAAACCTATCATTCAAATCTGAACAAGTAGACAAGGTTAAAATCTTGTCATCTTTTTTTGGAAGAGGCTTTCCTTCAAGGATATTATTTTCCCTAATGAGATTTAGATAATCCTCAAACTCATCGTCATCATATTCATAGAACCTGTAGTCAGCATCCACATGGACATCCATGGCACATACCACTTCAAAGGTCCTTCTTTCTATAGGGGTATCAATAATAATTTGCGAGTGTTTTTTTGCAAAGTCCTTATCCCTAAACTTATCTAGGTCATGGAAGATATAGCCAATCCTTACATTGTGGCCGTAAACTACGGTGTTTTGGTCAGAAAAGTCTCCACTGTGAACATAGTCTATAAAGACCCCACCATTGATATAATATGACCCATCATAGTCGTGGTCTAGGTAAAAATCATTGTCAGTACCCTGGACAACTGGAAAGTCTATCTCAGTTCCATCCACAATAATCCTCCCCCTGATATCCGGAAATTTTCCCTTAAGCTCATTTACATGGGCAATACTATCCTTACCCTCTTCTTGAAGTTCACTTTTCATTTTATTTCTAAGTAGACCAGTTAGCCTTTTCTTATTAGCCTTGTCTACTATTTTTTTTATTTCTTCTTCCCTATCCTTTGAAACCCTAGACCTAAAGAACTTCTCTTCTGCAATTTTTGCAAGATATGTTTCATTCCAAGCCTGGTTGACTTCACTTGTCTTTTTAAGTGTAAAAAGAAATAATATAAGGATCAAAGTCCATACTATATAAGAATAATTCTTTTTCATAAAGTCTCCTGGCTTATATTCTACACTTTTTATAATATTTTCTCTAGAAAATCACCTAATTTTCACAATGTTTTAAAGACTTTGTAGTAAATAATGAAAATTTATCAAATAAAAAATCCTCTACTTAGAGGATTTTTCTGTCAATAAAAGCCTGTCATAAAGGTCTTCATAAAAAGGCTCAGACTTAAATAATTCTGCTATCAGGTAGGCCACAAAGGAAACTACTGCAAGGGCTAGGATATTTGAAAAGGCCCCGCCTGTCATTTCTAAAATCAGGATAATGGCTGTAAGTGGTGTCCTTACTATTGCCGAAAAGTGGCCTGCCATGGAAATCAAAGAGATTGCGTAGACCATTGATACAGGTACTAGTCCAAAGTCAACGAGAATTGTCCCATATATATTACCAAGTATTGCTCCTATGGCTAAAAGTGGAACTAGGGACCCTCCTGAAAGCCCAACTCCAAAGGCTAAGGATAAGAGTAGAATTTTTGCCAGATACATATAAACTAAGCTTGAAAGCTTATTTGTTCCAAGGGCTGGCAGGTAGATTAATTCTTCACCTGATGCAAAAAGTCTCGGATCCATTAGTAATACCAGGCCTGTAAGAATAAATGGTGCTAGGTATTTAACTAAGCCTGGTACTTTTATCTTCTTGTAGACATCCTTTGAGCCAATAACAAGCTTGTTAAATAAAACTCCAGACAAACCTGTAATTATTCCCAAGATAAAAATCATCCACAGACTAGTAATCTTGATATTATCAAAAATAGGGATTCCTTCTAGACTTGGAAAATCTCCAAAAACTAAACCTGCCGTAATCTCAGCTGATACAATTGTAATTGCCGATGTAATAAAGGTATTGAAGTTATGAGTCCTAAAAATCTCCTCGACATCAAAGATAAGGGCAGCTACTGGAGCATTAAAGGCAACTGCAAAACCAGATGAGGCAGCAGAGCCTATAAACAGTTTCCTATCAGTTTTTGGGAAAAATTTCCCTACTATATCACCGGCAAGGCCACCTAATTGAACTGAAGGGCCCTCCCTACCTACTGTAAGTCCAGAACCTATTGTGAGAACCGATGCAATAAATTTGCTGACAATAGTCTTTTCGCTATTGACTTCAAATTCCCCTTCTAACATGCCGGTCATAACAGGGATGCCTGACCCTTTTGTGTTTTTATCCCTTTTTAAAATAAAATAAGTAATTAGTCCTATAAAAATAATGAGGGCCATAAAAATAATTTTATCAAGGCTTTGGCCAGATTTTAAATACCCATCCATAAAGCCTGAAACTAGGCCAATTATCCTTTTGAAGGCTCCTATTAATAGGCCTACAATTATACCCAAAATCACAAATGCGGGTAGTTCTTTAAACGATATTTTTTCTTCCATAAATTCTCCTTTGTTTTTACTATACCGAATTACAAATCCTGTACACAAAATTTGACAATTTATGATACAATTATACTATGAGAAGAAAGGATGATAGTATGAAATATTTTGATTTTAATGGACAAAAAATCTCAAGACTAGGCTTTGGCTGCATGAGATTTAAGACTATTGACGGAGACAATGGCAAAATTGATAAGATTGAGTCTTCAAAGATTTTAAAAGAAGCAATAGAAAATGGACTTACATACATAGACACAGCCTACCCTTATCATGAGAAAATGAGCGAAGTTTTTATCGGAGAATTCTTAGAAGAAAATGATCTAAGAGATAAAATCCAACTTGCGACCAAGATGCCTTGCTGGTTTGTAAAGGAAAAGGACGATTTCTATAGGATTTTTAATGAGCAATTAGAAAAATTAAGGACAACTTATCTTGATTTTTATCTCCTCCACTCCCTTGATATAAAAAGATTTAGACAGATGGTAGACCTTGGGGTCTTTGATTTTCTTGATGAATTAAAGGGAAAAGGTCTAGTAAAAAATGTTGGCTTTTCCTTCCACGATGAATACGAGGCTTTCGAGGAAATAGTAAAGTCCTATGACTGGGACTTTTGCCAAATCCAGCTAAACTACCTAGATGTAAACCTACAAGCAGGTATGAAGGGTTATAATTTAGCTAAAGAAATGGGGATTCCTATAGTAATAATGGAGCCTGTAAAAGGCGGCAGACTTGCAAATCCTCCAGCAGAAGTAAGGGAATTTATGAGAGAATTTACAGACCTTACACCAGCCCAACAAGCCATAAAATTTCCCCTAAGCCTTGATAATGTAATGACAGTTTTATCTGGCATGAACACAAGTGAGCAAGTAGCAGAAAATATGGCAACAGCAAGTGCAGATCCAAGTTTAACAGAAA
>CAMEGY010000015.1 GCA_945916625.1 uncultured Anaerococcus sp. | reverse complement strand
GCCCTGCTGCAAGTAGTGCGATTAGTACTTTTTTCATAATTTCCTCCTTAAATTTATATTAAGCCTTGCGGCTGAATATCTAATATTTTCTTCTGTTTTCTATTACTTTTCCTATTATTTCTACTGGTAAGTTAATTATTTCTTCGTTTGAGTAGAATCTAGGTAGGAAAACATCTGGATTTATAGCTACTAGAGTTATGCCTTGTTCTGATTTTTTTACTATTTTTAGTGTTGCTTCATCGCCATTGATCCTGACTGCTGCAATATTACCACTATCTATATTTGATTGTTTTCTTATTATTGCCACATCTCCATCTTTAAATTCTGGACTCATGGAGTTTCCTCTGCATAGTAGACCAAAGTGTTCGCCTTGGCTTTTTAGGGCTATATCTACGTCTTCAAAGTCATATATATTTTCATCTGCTACAAAAGGATTGCCACATGATATGGAGGCGTATACTGGGATTGTGTATTTTTCTGCGTTGCTATTCTGACTAGTTCCCATTAAATAATCTATAGAAACATTAAAGAATTGAGCATACCTTACTAGTGTGTCTGTGGTAGGCGTCCTTGCATTACTTTCGAACATTCCTATACTAGACCTACTTATATTTAGTTTTTTTGCTAGCTCTGCTTGGCTGAGATTATTACTGTTTCTTAAATATGTTAATTTGTCGCCTATTTTCATGAGGCCTCCTTTCTCTAATCACCATATGTGACTTATTAGGTTTATTATATCACGATATGTGATAAAATAAAAGGCTATATTGTCGCATTTAAGGACAAAATAAGAAAATAGGATCATCCCCGCGTATGCGGGTAAGACCAGTCTTCTTACTGTCCTTATCATAGGCCTCCAGGATCATCCCCGCGTATGCGGGTAAGACGGACTTTGCCAGGGTTTATGGTAGGCAATACTAGGATCATCCCCGCGTATGCGGGTAAAACTCCTCGATAAACTTCATAAATTGTTTTGGAGCAGGATCATCCCCGCGTATGCGGGTAAAACATTAAACAAATCCTCATTTTATCCCATTTCCTTATTTATATCAAGCTAATTTCATTCACTTTAATTTTTTACAATCTTAGCTATATAAATATTATATAACAAGTCAATGTTTTTTGGAACTTATTTCTTTTTATCTATATATTTTAGGCGATATCTAAATCACAAAAGCTCCCTTCCTATCTATTTCCAGAGCTTTTAGGTCATAGTTATCTGATAATTTTTTTAGGTTTTCTCTTATTTCTTTTTCTGATTTATTATCATCCTTGTCTAGGACTAGCATGATTGTTGATCCTGCGCCGCTTAGGTAGTAGGATAGGGCTCCAGATTCTTTTATAATTTTTTCGATTTTTTCTATTTCTGGTATTAGGTCAAATCTGTAGGGTTGGTGGATTTTATCTGCTAGGGCTACTTTTAGGTTGGCAGCATCTCCTGACTCTAGGGCTAGGACTAGCATGGCGACCCTAGCTATATTGAAGACTGCGTCGGCTTTTGGGTAGGTTTGTGGGAGGGCGAGTCTAGCTTTTTCTGTCGATAGTCTAAAGTCTGGGACTAAGGTTAAGAATTTGAATTTCTCTGAGATTTCAAATTTTTCTAGGTAGACTTTGCCTTCCTCTAGTATCGATACTCCTGCTCCTCCAAAGATGGCTGGACTGACGTTGTCTGGGTGGCCTTCAATGGATGTTGCAATTTTTAGGATTTCTTTTTTATCAAGATTTCTTCCCATGACTTCAAAGGCTGCCATAACTCCCATAACTATGCAGGCTGCAGATGAGCCTAAGCCTCTTGAAATTGGTATATCTACCTCTAGGTCAAAAGCAACTGGTCTTGCTTTTTCCTTATAATAGTCAAAGGTAAATTTATAGGCTTTGTAGATTAGGTTTTCCTTTAAATTTGATTCAAAACTTTTCCCATCATCTCTTAGCCTAAATTCGCAAGTATTATAAAGATTTAGGGCAAGACCCAAGGCATCAAAGCCTGGTCCTAGGTTGGCTGAGGTGGCTGGGACTGATATTCTCTTGCCCCTTGATGCAAATTTGAGAACTTCTCTAGCAATTTCATCCTTTTTGATTTTTGTCTGGTGGATAATTTTCTTTCCCTTTAGTTTCCTTATTTCACTTGGGATTTTCACCCCTGTTTTATCATAAAGGGATTTTATATTTTCAAATTCATCCTTGCCTGGATTTTCTCCTAGGGCTTTTAGGACTGATGAGGCAAACTTGTAAGGGCTTGCAGTTGATAAGACCATGGTTTTTTCAAGGCCAAGTTTATCTACAACAGCCTTGGCCACGCTTGTATGAGGATCTATTAGGTAGCCTTCTTCTTCGTAGACTTTTTTAATTGTCTTTTCGGTATCTTCCTTATTTGCGTAGCCTGCTAGAAATTCATCAAATTTGCCATCAAAAGTAAAGACTCCATCCTTCCTTAGTTCTTCCATTTTTTCTTTGACGACCTTGTCTGAGGACTTATGAAAGATTAATCTTTCTAGGTTTGATGAAACGAGGATATCCATGGATGGGGATATAGTTTTGATTAGGTCCCTATTAGCATCATAGGTCCCTGTTGTGAAAAAGTCTGTTAGGACCTTGTTGTCATTTGAGGCTATTACAAGTTTTTCTATAGGTAGTCCCATCTGTTTGGCATAAAATCCTGCCAGAATATCTCCGAAGTTGCCTGTTGGCACACAGCAAGTTATCTTATCTCCGCATTCTATTTCCTTGTTATTGACAAGATCTGCATAGGCGTAGAAATAATAAACTATCTGCGGCAAGAGCCTGCCGATATTGATGGAGTTGGCTGATGAAAGGTAGGTATTTTTCTTTTTTAATTCCTCTTTTATAGCTGGGTCATTAAAGATTTTTTTAACAGCTGTTTGGGCATCATCAAAATTGCCGTCAATGGCTATAACCTTTGAATTTAGCGAAGCTGTTGAGTCCATCTGAGTTTTTTGGATATCGCTTACGCCTTCTGTTGGATATAAAACTAAGATGTCGATATCTTCTGTATTATAAAAACCTTCTAGGGCAGCCTTGCCTGTATCACCTGATGTCGCTGTAAGGATAAGGGTCTTATCCTTGATACCTAGGGATTTTTTGGCATAGGATAAAAGGTTTGGCAAAAGACATAGGGCAAAGTCCTTAAAGGCTGATGTCCTTCCGTGGTAAAGCTCTAGGTAGTAGTCTTTTTGGTAGGCGACTTTTACTATCTCATCTTCAAAGCTTTCGTAAGATTTTTCTATTAGCTTAAATAGGTCCTCGCTATCAAAGTCTGTAAAATATAAAGATAAGATCTTGCAAGCCATGGCAGTATAGGATAAGTCCAAGTTCTCTTTTATCTCAAAGGCTGGAAAATATTCTGGAACAAAAAGCCCACCATCATCGGATATGCCCTTTACTATGGCTTCTCTGCCGGATATCCTTAATTTTGAATCTCTTGTCGATAAAAATTTCATAAATCTTCCTCAATTTCTGCTAAAAATACTTCTCCTAGGTCAGCTAGGATTGGTTTTAAATTTCTTAGGCTAACTTTTTTTGTCAAAATAAAGTATTCTTCTTTTTTATGTTCTTCATATTTAACAAGTTTCTTAAGCTTTGGTGTAAGTTTTGATGTCCTTATGTAAAACTTATTTTCAAGAGTGTTTGAAACTTGGTAGGAGTTTTCCATATTATAATAGGCTGGGATTTCTCTTCTTGATAAGACCCTCACTAGGTCACGAATTGCGGCTTCTGCAGTTTCTAGCCTGCCTGCACCTGGACCCTTAAATTCATAAGAGTCAAAATTTTCTCCCCATACTTTCACTCCATTGGTTTCATCAAAGGTCTTGGCAAAAAACTCATCATTTACAAAACTTGGGATTACAGAAATATTTATCTTGCCATCTTTAAGCTCAGATTTAGCAAGCATCCTTATAGAATATCCCATATTCTTGGCAAAACTTAAGTCGATTTTTTTGATATTTTCAATCCCAAAAGTAGGTATTTCTTCTTCATTTACCTTTGCATTATAAATCAAAGAAGAAAGAATCCTAATTTTTCTCATAGAATCAAAGCCTCCTACATCTGCTGTAGGATCAAGCTCTGCAAAACCTAGGTCTTGGGCTTTTTTTAGAACATCTGTGTAGGATGCACCCTCTGTCTCCATCTTAGATAGGATGTAGTTGCTTGTACCATTTAGGATACCAAAAACCTTATCCATCTTATTAAAAATAGCTTCCTCCATTAGAGGATGGATTAGAGGAATAGCCCCACCAACTGCCGCCTCATAGGAAAAATAAACTTCATTTGACCTTGCCAGAGCATTTAATTGTTCAAAATACTTTGAAACAACAGCCTTATTTGCTGTTATGATATGCTTACCAGCCTTCATTAGGGAGCTAATCATCTGATAAGTTTCCTCTAGGCTTGTAGTTAGGTCAATAACTGTATCCACATCTGAAGATAAAATCTCCTCAAAATCATCTGTAAAAACTAGGTCTTTTTCAAAAGGATTTCTCTTTTTATTCTTATTTTTAATTAGTACCTTATCAATTTCTATAATAAGATTATGGTTTTTTAGACTATTTTTCTTTTTATATAGGATTTCCTCGACACCTGATCCGACTGTGCCAAAGCCCATAATCGCAATTTTCAAATCAAACCTCCAAGGTTTATTAACTTCACTTAGTTCTTGCCATAAAATTCTTCATAGATAGAGCAGATTGCCTGCTCAAAATCTTGGGTTTCGACTCCGATAATAATATTTATCTCGCTAGAACCCTGGCTAATCATCTTTATATTGACCCCTTCCCTAGCAAGAGCCGTAAAAGTCCTGGCAGAAACTCCCTTTTCATTGATCATGCCACGACCAACAACTGCTATTAGGGAAATATCCCTCTCCCAAGAAAGGCTATCAACATCTAAGTAAATTTGTAACTCTTCTAGGACCTTATTTAGCTTTGGGGTAATGTATGAATCTGCCACAAGGACAGAAACTGTGTCAATACCAGAAGGCAAATGCTCGATTGATATATCGTTTGACTCAAAAACTGTAGTAAGTTTTCTAAAAAAGTCCTTCTCATTGTTCATATTTACCTTTTCTAGGGTAATAACAGTGAAGTCTTTTTTGCCAGTAATACCAGTTAGGATATTTTTATTTTTTCTATCACACTTAGATAGGATAAGGGTACCGTCCTTATCAGGGGCATTGGTGTTTTTGATATTAATCGGAATATTCTTATCCTTAAGCGGGAAAATCGCCTCTTCATGAAGGACATTGGCCCCCATGTAAGAAAGCTCCCTAAGTTCCTTGTAGGTAATAGTACCAATAGGCTCTGGAGCTTTGACAATCCTAGGATCTGCAACCAAAAATCCTGACACATCGGTAAAGTTTTCATACATTTCTGCATCCATAGCTGCTGCAATAACAGAACCTGTCACATCAGATCCACCACGAGAAAAGGTCTTAACCTTGCCTTCTTCCTCGCCGTAAAAACCTGGAATAACAGCCCTGTCATGCTTAGCCAGGATATTTTTTATAGCAGCCTGGGACTTTTCCAAATCTAAAACTCCCTTATTAAATGAAATCAGATCCTTGGCATCCACAAAATCATAGCCAATAAAAGAGGCAAGAACCTGGGCACTCATAAACTCCCCACGGCTAACAACGAAATCGTAGGAGGCGCCATTTGTTATCTTTTCTTTAACCTCAGCTAAGATGCTAGCTATATCAATATTCAAAGAAAGATCTTCCACAATATTTTTATAAACATCCTCGATAATCTTATAAACCTCATTAAAATTTAGGTCATGGCAACTTAACTGGTGGCACATGGCAAGGAGGTCTGTGACCTTGTGGTTGTTGGTTGCTCCCTTACCAGGTGCAGACACAACTATGTATTTTCTATCCTTATCGGCTAGAATTATATCCTTAACTTTTTTTAGCTGAAGACTATCAGCCAGTGAACTTCCTCCAAATTTAGCAACTTTCATCTTCTTCCCCTTTGTATGTAAATTTTGCCTAGGCAAAGTATAGTAGTGTTAGCTTTAATATAGTAATGTAAGTTCGATTTGTAAAACTATACAGTTTTTATCCCAGTTGTCAATTATTAGATAACTTTGATAAAGCGTTGAAAACGTAACCTTCATTGAAAGTATCAATCTTGAAAATTATTAAAATTTTCGAATAAAAAACCGGTGAAAATCACCGGACTCTATAAATTTCTTAAATTTTTATTATTTTTTTATAGTAATAAGGCCTGAACACTCAGAAAATTTCTTAAACTTCATATCTTTAAAATAAGGCTTAAGCTCATCTGTTACAAAGTAAATCTCATCATCATCCCACATATCCCCTGCTTCATGCTTACACATATCGTGGTCTTTTCGAGATTTAAAAGCCACATCTCCTATATATAGCTTTCCTCCATCCTTAAGCCTTGTAAGGAGTTTTTTTATAAGGGTAACTTTATCTAAATCTTTTAGGTGGTGGAGAGAATAAGTCGCAACAATTGCATGGTATTTTTGATCTCTCAGCCCTTCTACCAAGCCATCTCTAAAATCTCCCTTAAAAAGCTTAGCCTGAGGCATCTTCTTTCTGGCAATTTCTATCATTCTATCAGAGAAATCTTGGCCGTAAATATTAAACCCTTTTTCATAGAGTTTTGAAGCAAGAGTAGCTGTACCAAAACCCAGGTCTAAAATATCCTTGCCAGACGAATCTAATATAAGCTTATATATTTCATTTAAAATATTTTTATAACCTGCAAAAGGATATGAATTATCCTCATCACTTAGACCGACAGCCTTATCATAATCATCAGCCCATAAATCAAAACCCTTACCATTTAACATTTCAAGCTCCTTATTTTTATAATTCCAAGTGTCTATTTAATCTAGCTAAAGTAGTCTATATTCATAAACTTTTCTAACTTAAGAAATATTTATCAAATATTATTAATTTTAATTATCATTTTACCATTTATTTATCCTTTTTGCTGGCAAGTTTTCCTATTGATTTTTATTTTTTAGATACTGTTCATTTGCTTTTAGCAACTTTTTATAGTACTCATCATAACTTTTGCTAAATTTTCTAATAAGTGGAATTGCTATTTCATAATATTGATTTTCCTTCAAAAAATTTTTAAGCTTATCCTGGATCTGTTTCATCAAGCTATTTTGATACTCTTCACTATTTTTATAGCTTTCATATGAAGAAATTGCATCTTCATTATCCTTCATCCACTTTTCTGGATTCTCAACAGCATCAAGTTTAGCCTGATTTACATCCTTTAAGGTTTTCATATCAAAAGGTGAGCTAATTTTCTCTATATATTTTTTCTCTTCTTCGGTTAATTCAAAAGAAGGAAGCCTATCAAGATAAGCTATATATTCATAAAAGGAATCCCTACCATCATTTTCTAATGGTTCATTTAAAAAAGGTTGGTAGGCAGCAAATAACATTTGTCCAAAATATCCTGGGAAAGCAATTTCTAATTTTTCATAGATAGTTTCTTCCATCTCAAGTAGTGAAACTTTCTCATTGATTAGTTCATTGCTTTCACCTTTAACAATCATTTCTAGTATTTCCTTCCTTTTTTCATCAAGGACCAATTGATGTTGTTTTTCCCTTAAAACAGAGGAGAGAGTATGGCCACCTGACGATATATACCTACCAATATCCGATATACTCATTCCCAATTTTCTAAATATAGATACCTTTTTTAGGATTTCTAAATCCTCAGCACTATAGTCTCTATAACCATTATCATATTTCTTAGGATAGATAAGTCCTTTATCCTCATAATACTCTATTGCCTTTCTAGTTAAGCCCGTTTCTTTTTGAATTTCACTTCTTAACATGATTTCTACCTCCTTTGATTAAAGGATAACACAGTCCCCAAGGGACAGGTCAAGACCCATACACTATATAAAATTCCCACTTATCTATAAACAAAATAGTACTTAGGCATTTTTGTAAAGTGCTTATTCAAACCTGCACTCAAACAAACATTTTTTGTCGCGTAATTTACTTGTTTGCCATCTAAGCTAAGCATTTCCTAAAATATCCTGTTGTAGTCTTTATATTTTATTCACCCTAGTTATATATTTTATATTAACCTAGATAATTATATAAAATCAATTTATTAAAATAAAGTGCATACAAAAAAAGACCGCAGCCAGAAACTATGGTCTAATTTTCTTGTCCTCATGTAATGTACTTGTAACTTTTATTAATTTATTATTTTTTTACAAATGTTCCTATTTTAATCTAATTTACAGTTTTCTGTCTTCTATAACCGTTGATTTTACAAGGATTTTGATTCTCTATTCAAATATTATCTCGAAAATGACCGATGCTTTGTACATCGGTTAGCCTAAATTATTCCCATTCTTCTTTTCCAAACGTACGATATATCCCAAATCATTCAGAATACTAGATTATATTTTTTATAATACCACTAAATCCACATAATCATAGGACGTTTTCAGATTTTTAGTCCCGTCCCAGTCCCAGTACCGGAGAATTATAATTTGTAAATCTGTAATTGTTAAATCTAAAAAATTAGACTTTCTTTTGTTAAAATCAAAAACAACATTACATAAATATTTATCTAAATTTTGATTAATTCTTATTGTAGATTTTTATCTTAAAATGTTGATTTTTTTTTTTAATTTCTTTATTTTTTAATTCTTCCGAATTTATTTGATCGATCGACATTTACAATCAAATGACCATATTTTTTCATTTGATTTTGAATGCTTTTAAATTTAAATATATTCAGATGTATTTTTTTATAAGCTTACTTGATCTTCCATACTGTTTCTTATTCTTTTGAAAATATCCAAATGAATTTCGTGAGTAAAATTTTCTATTAAAATTTCATAGCTATCATCAAAAAATTTTTTTATGCTTTTTTTAGCACCTATATCTGCCATTGTATATATGATATAAAGCCCTTGCAAAATCGCTTTGGTAACCAAGGGATCACCTGCTGAATAGGAAATTATCTGGCTGAATCCAAGATATAGTTCATCCTCCACAGAATAAGTTTGATAAATTATTTTTACATCTTCGTCCTCTTTCAGGATTATAAAATGATTGTCTGTAGATAAAAGTTTCCCAAACAATGATGACATTTTATTTATACACACTATTGCAGTATTTGGATCATTTGTGCCAGGGCTTAGGGCCATATTCGCTATTTCGGTTAAGTTTACAATTCCGCGGTGATAATCTTCTTCTCCATTATAGTAAGCATTTATTAAAAACAATGGACTTGATTTTTCTTTTAATTCTTTTTTTCATTATTATCTAACTCGCATTGGAATATAATTAATTCTCCTATGCTTTCTCCTTTGGTTGTATATTCATCAATTCTCTTGGTTATGGAAAGTTCTGCTCTTATGCCATTAAGCTCTTTGAAAATCTCATCTGTGTCTATTTCAAATAAATAACCTTAGCTCTCAGCTACAATTGTTAACTTTGTAGATTCGTCGCCTTCTTCATAATGCTTAGCTTTTTCTCTTAGTTCTACCTCTTCATCAATAAGTTTTTCGCAGTCATTAAAAATATGTTCTATAATACTTGATATTTTTATATTATCAAGAACCCGTCTTGAGAAATCTATAAAACTAAGCATTGCAATTATGGCAAAGGCAATTCCAAAACTTCCAGCTACAACATGTTGGTCTGGATCAAAATCTTGCAATAAAAGGATACTGATTACTGAATAGAAAAAACCACTTACAATATACCATATAAACCAAGGACTCCTGTCCTATCTATGAAGCTCTGAAGTAGTCTAGGCGATATGCTACTGCTATATTTATTAAGTACAGTGACAATAGTTGTAAAACAAAAAATACTTATAGTCAAAAATATTCCAGATATATTAGAAAGAAAATTTACTGAAACTTCAACCGACAACAATAGTTGTTTGGGAATATAGGATTTAATTGCAATATATTGATGATCAAAAATCCAAGTAACTAAAAGAAGCGACGCTGTTAAAATTATAAATCTTGACTTCCTTAAAAAGTTCTTATGATTAAAAAACTACAATTTAATTTTGGGAAACATACATCAATCCTCCTGTTTTAATATTGTAATTATAAAACTATATTATAACATAATTGATTTTTGTCCAATATAAAATGGTATATTCATCCTTTTGTAATTGAAAAATCCTTTGTGATTTTCTTGCTAATTTTCCCTAATTATCTCCGATTAATCTCTAAAAGAAACTATTCAATTACACCCATTTATATAATATTAAAAAATAATCTATGAGGAAATAAGGTGAAATAGACTAAGTACAGAAATCCGATATGAGGCGTAATAAAGTACGCCACAATTACGTTTATTTAAAACGAATATACTTGACCGTTTCATCTTCGGTTTACTATTTCCTAAGTATATTTAAAAATTATTACATAAATTTCAATCTTATTAGCGAATCAAAAAAGCCAACGCTCCTTTTCACAGCGTCAGCTTTATGCCCTTCTTCTGATATTTGAGGATATAAAAAATGGTGGCCCTAGAAACCTAAGCAAGGATCCACTTTTTATATAAAATTTCTCCTATATGAACAGGTTCATATTGGAACGGTCGTTGTCAGCAAGCATGGTGGCAACTCCTCCAATTTGGACACCATCAATGAGTTCTTCTTGGCTAAGTCCCATAATATCCATGGTCATCTGGCAGGCGGTTAGTTCTACACCTGCGTCTAAGGCTTGTTGGATGAGCTCTTCTAGACTATCGACTCCCTTCTCTTTCATAACCGAGCGAATCATCTTTGACCCAGCACCGAAGAAATTCATGCGAGATAGGCCAAGTTTCTTAGATCCTTTTGGTAGCATGGCAGAGAACATCTTGTCCATGAAGCTCT
>CAMEGY010000014.1 GCA_945916625.1 uncultured Anaerococcus sp. | reverse complement strand
ACAAATCTATCTGCTATATTCAATACTGGGAAATTTATAAAGGAAAATTCAATAAAATCAACTACATATCCGTTTATAAGTCTATCGTAGAAGTTACCTAGGGCTCCCGAGATTATCATAGCAAGAGCAATATTTAGTATATTTGGATTTGTCTTATAACTTTTATAGAAATAATATAAAAGGTATAAGACAATGGCTACGGTTATTAAAATAAAGAATATCCTTCTATCTTGTAATATCCCAAAAGCAGCTCCCCTGTTTTCTAAATATGTTAGATTAATTATAGGTCCTTGTACTGGGTTTTCTATAAAATTGTTAGTGGCATAAATCTTAGTTACCCTATCTAAGATGAGCCCTACTATAATTATTAATATATAAATCATTTTACTTTCCTATAGCTTATGTGATAATTTCCTTTTTTGCTAAAGCCATCGATACTGTCAAAAATAAACCTTCCTAACCTTCTAATTGAGATTTGAGAATCTTCTCCTATTTGATAAGAAGGTTCTTCGATAATTTGGAAATCAATTTTAACAAATCCTGATTTTACAATTTCTTTAGCCTTTGTCCTTGATGTTGATGCTATCAAACTTACTATATTATCAATTCTAAGACTTGATACAAAACCGGTATACTCTTCATAGATAGGTTTTAATAGCTCAATTGTTGCATCTTCTCTAGCTCTTAACTTTACAGATTCATTTCTAATTTTGATAAGGTTAAACTCAACAAAATTTGCTATATCTTTTTCGATTACAAATTCTACTTTTTCATCTAAAATTGAAATGTCACCAATAGAATTTCTATCTATGCCGAGATTTAAAAGTGCACCCAAGACATCTGGATGGCTAATGTCCCTACTTTCAAACTCCAATACACTTATATAGTTTGGAGTGTGGAGAGGCTCGTAATAGAAATTTGCTACAAATATCTTTCTTTCACAATTATCGTTCCCACCTATGAAGATAATATCTATTGAATTTTTCTTTGCAATCTCTAAAATGGTTTTTTGCTCAAAAGGATCTAGAAAAAAACTCACCGTTTCTATTTTCTTATAAAAAGCCTTCTCTAAGATGGATAAGGCTTTTCTTATGTTAGTTTTCTTCTGTTTATCACTAATGTGGTCTAAATTATATTCAAATGCCATAAAAACAAAAGATCGATGTTAATCGATCTATAGCTGGTTGTAGTTTCCATCTGAAATTTGATCTGCTACATAAGAGTCTATTTCAACTCCATTTGGAGTGATTACAAAAATTCCTTTTGTTACTTTTTTCATATTACCCTTAAGAGCATAAACTGCTCCACTTACAAAGTCAAACAATCTCATTCTAAGATCATTATCTACCATTTCAAGATTTAATACTACCACTCTATTTTTTAGGATTTCTTCTATTACTACTGGCCCATCATTATCATAGTCTAAAGGCTCTTGTATTGATATTCTCATTTTGCTACTCCTAGAAAAGTTACTATTGTTGATGCTAACTACATTATCTCCTAATTTATCTGAATCATAGCTATTATTATATGAATAATCATCAGAGTAAGTTGATTTACCAGACTTATTTGTGGTAAATGAATCAGAAGAATAAGTGTTTTCCTTCTCTTCATCATCAAATAAATCGCTATAAGTAGTTCTTTTCCTAGCACCTTCTTCTTCTATATCTTCGTCATCATAATACATTTGATCTTCATCGTAGTCATCATAATTATCGTCGATACCTATGAACTCTTTAAATTTGTCAAACATTTATATCATCCTTTGCTAGTTTTATCTACTATTATTATATACTAAGTTGTTTATAAAGTAAAAGTTTAAAATTCACTTTTTATATCTCTCATCATTAGATCTTTTACTGATTCACTACAGTCTTTATTGTTAAACAATACATTATAAATTTCATTTGTTATTGGTATTTCAATTTTTTTATATTTTGCAAGTTCATATACTGATTTTGTAGTAGGGATTCCTTCTACAACCATGTTAATTTTCTCGCTAACTTGATCAATAGTATATCCTTCACCAACAAGCCTTCCAGCCCTATTGTTCCTAGAGTGCTCGCTTGTAGCAGTCACTATCAAATCACCAATCCCACAAAGTCCATTTATTGTTTTAAACTCAGCACCAAATGCCATTGCAAACTTACTCATTTCGTGGATGCCTCTAGTAATTAGAGCTGCTTTAGCATTATCACCATATCCAAGCCCCGTTGCCATACCTATACCAAAGGCTAGGATGTTTTTAATGGCACCCCCTAGCTCTGCACCAATTACATCTGTTGACGAGTAAACTCTAAAGTAATCCCTTCCAAAAATTTGCTGCACTTCTTCAGCGAGTTTTTTATCGCTACTTGCACTTACAACTGTTGTAGGCATTTTTAAAATTACTTCTTCAGCGTGTGATGGGCCACTTAGAATTACGTAAGACATATTCTCATTAAATTCTTTAAAAATTTCAGAGATTCTTTTATGGCTTTTTAATTCGAGACCTTTTGAGAGATTAATTATTACGTGGTCATCTTTTAAATAATCCTTTGATTCATTAAGGACATTCCTAATTTGTTGGGTAGGTATTCCATTAACTATATACTTATTTTCAAATATCTTTTTTAAATTGCTTGTAGCTTTAATATTTTCATTCAATTTATTTTCTGGAAAATATTTGCTATTTATATGATCATTATTTATCGAATCAGCCAATCTCTTATCTCTTGCATATATTAGAACATCTTCCTTTTCTGCTAAAAGGTCAGCTATTGCAGTAGACCAAGTTCCAGCTCCTAATATAGAAATAGTCATTATATCTCCTAAAACATCTTTTTTTCTTCGCCATTTAAAAGTCTTTTTATATTATCCCTATGTTTGATAATAATTAAGATTGCTATTGCCGATAAGCTTAGGCTGAAAGCTGTAAAGCCATATTTATATAAGCTTGCTATTATGGCAACTATGCATACGCTTATAGATGATAAGGATACAATTCTTGATGCTAGAAATACAGCTAAGAAGACAAGTAACATTACCATGGCAAAAGTAGGATTAATATATATTAGGGCCCCAAAGACTGTAGCTATCCCTTTGCCTGCTTTGAAATTAAGTACAAAGCTATACATATGACCTAGGACAACAAATACCATGGCTAGGTATGTCGCACTTTGGCCAGCTATCCTATTTGCAATAAAACACGCTAAAATTCCTTTTAAAAAGTCAAAAGCAAATGTTAAAAATCCAGCTAACTTCCCAAAGTTCCTAAAGGCGTTTGTTGTTCCCACGTTGCCAGATCCCATGGACCTAAGATCTTTTTTAAAGATTAATTTTCCAATATAGTATCCAGCTGGCAAGCTTCCTAATATATATGATATCAAGGCAACAATTAGATATTTCATTTTTTGTCTCCACGTTCCTTAAATACAAAACTAAACGGTACTCCTATTAGAGAGTAATTTTGTCTAATCTGATTCTCTAGATACCTGGTATATGAAAAGTGTAACAACTCTCTATCATTTATCGACAGCATAAATTTAGGTGGGCATGTACCAACTTGGCTCATATAATATATTTTGAGCCTCTTACCCTTATCTTGAGGAGGCTGGTTTAATAACATAGCATCTTGAAGTATTGTATTTAATACTCCTGTTTTTATCCTCATTCTATAGTTGTTGTCAACTACTTCAATCATTTCTAGTAGTGTATCTATCCTCTTGTTTTCTTTAACCGATATAAAAACTATAGGTGCATATAGGGCAAAAGATAAGGTGTTTCTTATATCTTTTTCCATATTTGCCATAGTATAAGTATCTTTTTCAACTAAATCCCATTTATTTACAGCAATTATTATAGCCTTTTTATTATTATGAGCATAGCCAGCAATTTTTGCATCTTGTTCGGTCACGCCTACTGTGGCATCAATTAAAAATAAACATATATCAGCACTATCTACTGCATCAAAAGTCCTTTGGTTTGCATAGTACTCAACATTTTCTTTTACTTTTGATTTTCTCCTAAGACCAGCAGTATCTATTAAAACATAATTATGATCATTGTATTGCCAATAGCTATCTACAGCATCTCTTGTTGTTCCTGCTACGTTTGTTACAATCATCCTGTCTTCGTTTAATAATAGATTTACTAAAGATGATTTTCCAGCATTAGGTTTTCCAATTATCGCGATCCTAGTTTCATCTTCTAGGCCCTCATATTTCGAAAAATCTATATAAGAGACAACCGCATCTAGTAAATCTCCTAGTCCCTTAGCTTGTTCAGCAGAAATCATATATAAGTCATCAAATCCAAATGAATAAAAATCATATAAATCATCTGGCATTTTCATATTATCTACTTTATTAGCAATTATTATTACTGGTTTATTGTATTTTCTTATTTCATTTGCAATGTCAACGTCATGAGGATTCATCCCTTCCTTTCCATCAACTACAAATAAAATTAAATCTGTCTCAAGTAGAGCCTTTTCTACTTGTCCCCTTATCTCAAGGTTCATCATGTCTTTACTTGATATATCAATACCACCAGTATCAACCATCAAAAATTCTTTATTTTGCCATTCAGCCTTATCAACTATTCTATCTCTGGTTACTCCAGATATATCCTCAGTTATTGATTTTCTTTTTCCAACTAAACGGTTAAACAATGTAGATTTGCCTACATTAGTTCTACCTACTAGCGTTACAATTGGTAAAGCCATTTCTATCTCCATATCTGATATTAATATAATATCAACTTTAAATTAATTAATTTTCCTTACTTTCATAAGTTGATCTTTTTTAGAATTTCTATCAAGAATTTTAATGAATAAAACTGATATACCTAACATAATAATAACAGCTGCCAGACTTAAAAGATTAGTATCATATCCTGTATTTTTGAGCAGGTAGCTTGGAGCGAGTGCTCCTAGCATTACAAGAACAACTGGAATAATGTATACCATGGCAGATATTTTGTTTATTTTATCTGCATCACTTTCTAAAACTACCATATCCCCTTTATCTATATTTTCTGCTGAAAATATTTCGACAATAGTAGTCTTTCTTTCTGCACAAGATCCGCTTGCGGCGCAAGAGCCACAAGCACTATTACGATCAACTTTTATTTTTAAATTGCCTCTGTTGTTTTCAAGGACTAAACCTTCTTTAGTCATTGTCATTTATAAAATCACCTCAATTTAATATTAAGTTCCTCAAGTGCCTTTTCATCTACGAGAGCTGGGGCTTCTGTTAGTGGACATGTAGCTGATTGTGTCTTTGGGAATGCTATAATATCTTTTATATTATCAGTTTTAGCAAAGAGCATTAATAGCCTGTCGAGTCCATAGGCAAGCCCAGCGTGTGGTGGTGTTCCGTATTGAAGGGCCTCAATGAAAAATCCAAATTTATTTTTAATATCTTCATCACTTAACTTAAGGGCCTCAAAAACTTTTTTCTGAAGATCTGAGTTATTAATTCTTACAGATCCTCCGCCCATCTCATCTCCGTTAATTACGATATCATAGGCTTGAGTCCTTACTTTTTCTGGCTCAGTTAGCAGGAAGTCAATATCTTCCTCATTTGGCATTGTAAAAGGATGGTGTTGAGCTACATACCTATCTTCTTCCTCACTGTATTCAAACATTGGGAAGTTTACTACCCATGTTAAGGCATATTCTTTTTCAAATAACTTATTATCTTTTGCGATTTTTACTCTAAGTGCACCTAAGGCCTCAAGGACGGTCCTATCCTTATCAGCAGCTAAGAAAATCAAATCTCCACATTCAGCATCAAGCTTCTCTCTTAGACCATCTATTAATTCATCAGTTAAGAATTTCTTGATTGAAGATTGCATGCTGTCATTAAATTTAATATAGGATAAACCTTTTAGACCATAATCTTTAACAAAGTCAGTCAACTTATCTAGTTGCTTCCTTGAATACTTTTCTTCCAAACCTTTGAAATTTATAGCTCTTACTGATTTACCATCTAAAGTATTTTCTGCAAATACCTTAAATTCACTATCAACAAATAAATCAGTTACATTTTTAATCTTATAACCATATCTTAAATCTGGCTTATCAGAACCATATGATTCCATTGCTTCGCTATAGTCCATTCTATTGATTGGAAGTTCTAAATTATAATCTGTGTAGTTATCAAAAAGAACTTTAAGAAGACCCTCATTCATTGCTATTACATCATCTTGGTTAGAAAAGCTCATCTCAAGGTCAAGTTGTGTAAATTCTGGCTGTCTATTTGCCCTTAAATCTTCATCCCTAAAACACTTAACAACTTGGAAGTATCTATCAAGGGAACCTATCATCAGAATTTGCTTTAATAATTGTGGAGATTGAGGTAAGGCATAGAATTTACCATCATTAATCCTTGACGGAACTAAGTAGTCTCTAGCCCCTTCTGGAGTTGGTTTTGTTAGGAAAGGAGTTTCTACTTCTGTAAAATCATTATCATAAAAATACTCCCTCATAGTTCTTACTATGTCAGATCTCAATTTGAGATTTTTCTGTACAGAAGGTTTTCTCATATCAAGATACCTATATTTTAATCTTAGATTTTCACTTACATCATCGTCATCCTTGATATAAATTGGTGGAGTTTTTGCCTTATCTAGAATATTTATCTTATAAGCTATTATTTCTATATCTCCGGTTGGTATATCAGGATTTTTACTTTCTCTTTCGTAAACTTTTCCCTTAACTTCAAGCACATACTCAGGTGAGATTTCACGAGCTTTTTGATAATTTTCACTATCTTCTTCTCTTATAACTATCTGACTTATTCCTGTTTTATCTCTTAAGTCAATAAATACTAAAGAACCTAGGTTACGTTTTTTAGCAACCCATCCCATTAGTACCACTTCTTTACCTAAATCACTATTTCTTAGGCTGCCACACATATGTGTTCTTTTAAATTCCATATTTCCTCCCATTATTGTAAAAATGGATTATTATCTAACTCAAATCCTAGCTTTGTATTTTCATTGTGACCAGGATAAATATTGCAATTCCTATCTAAATTACCGAGTTTATTTAGTATTGAATCTTTAATTTCTTCAAAAGATCCACCCGGGAAATCTGTCCTACCTACTGATAACCTAAATAAGGTATCTCCTGTAAAAACATCTTTTCCTAAAACAAAGGACATAGAGTCAATTGTATGTCCCGGAGTTTTAATGGCCTTTATATTATATTCGCTGAAGACTTCACCATCGTTTAGAAAGTAATCTATAGGTACTTCCAGGCTATTAATATGATGACCTAGGTTGTAATTTGGGTCTTCTGCTAAATCTTTTGCATCTTCTGAAGCATATACGTCCACTCCGAACCTATCTTTGTAGTATTTTAAGCCACTTACATGATCGAAATGCGTATGAGTTAATATAATAAATTCTATTTTTATTTTATTGTCTTCTATGAACTTATCAAGAATACTTGACGGATATGGACAATCTACAATGAAACCTTTGCCATTTTCATGTACTACAAACGAATTGGTCATAACAGGCCCTAAGGTAAATTTATTTATTTGCATTAAAAAATCCTTTCACTATCTAGAATTATTGTAACTGGTCCATCATTAACTAAACTTACTTGCATATGAGCCTGGAAGACTCCAGAACTTACTTTAAAGCCTTCACTAATAAGCTCATCTTTTAGTATTTCATAATAATCATTGGCCTTTTGAAGTCCTGCAGACATAGTAAATGATGGCCTATTGCCCTTTCTGGCATCACCATAAAGAGTAAACTGACTGACTAACAATATCTCGCCACCAGTATCTTTAAGACTTAAGTTCATCTTCCCTTCTTCGTCTTCAAAGATTCTAAGGTTGGTAATTTTTCTTTTTATATAATCTAAATCCTTTTCAGTATCTGTTTCCTTAACAGCAAGTAGAATCATATATCCATTTTCAATTTCAGATATTAATTCGCTATCTACTCTTACACTTGCACTAGTTACTTTTTGAATAATTGCTCTCATTAATTTTTCACCCTAAATACATTTGCGACAGTTTTAATTGTCTTTAATTTTCTAATAACATCATCTAATTGCTTAGTACTTTTAACCTCAATAATCAAATCCATAATCCCAGAATCACTATCTGTTCTAGCATTAATACTTAAAATATTTACGTCAAATGTTGATAGCATCTTTGATACTTCGTATAGAATTGCTGGTCCATTTACTGAAATTATTTGAATTTTAACTGGGAACTTATCTGTGGATAGGTTTTGCCAGTATACATCAATCAAACGCTCTGGTGATTTTGAGTTGATGATATTTGGGCAAGTTTTTACGTGCACAGAAATTCCATTACCCTTAGTTATGAATCCTATAATTGGATCACCTGGTACTGGTGTACAACATTTAGCAAACTTAACTTCAACATCTTCATCAAGATCAGAGACTCGTATTTCATTGGTTGCTTGAGTATTTATCTCTTTGTTATTTATATCAAGAGGCTTCTTAAGTTCTTGTTTCTTAAGTTCTTCCTTATCATATCTAATAAGCTTTTGACTAACTTGTTCTGCAGTTGTTCTTCCGTATCCTACAGAGGCATACATCTCATCTTCTGTTGGAAACCCAAGATCTGAAGCAATTTGTTCTAGCCATTCTTCTTTCAGAAGTGACCTGTAGCTTTGCTTATATTTCTTAAGTTCTCTAGCAACGGCCAACCTTCCCATCTCAATATTCTCATCTTTATCGTAACGTTTAAAGAATTGTTTTATTTTTGATTTTGCTTGGTTGCTCTTTACGATATTAAGCCAATCCCTGCTCGGTCCTTGGGAGTTCTTACTGGTTATTATTTCGACCAGATCTCCAGTTTTTAAGGGTTGAGTTATTGGAACCATTCTACCGTTTACCTTAGCTCCTACACATGAGTTACCTACTTCCGTATGGATTTTATAGGCAAAATCAATAGAACAAGAATTCATTGGTAAAGGATAAACTTCACCAGCAGGTGAGTATACATATATTTCTCTAGAAAAGAAATCTGTCTTAAGGGTTTCCATGAATTCCTGGTTATTAACGTCTTTACCACCTTCTTGCTGCCATTCAACA
Source organism: uncultured Anaerococcus sp. (assembly GCA_945916625.1). Next base: position 2,357 of record CAMEGY010000014.1, on the reverse strand, counting down.
ATTTGTCTTAAAAAGCTCATAGCATCATCAAATTCAGATTTGGTAGTTTTATTCTCTTTATATCTCCAGTGGGCTGCAACACCAAATTCACATTCTCTGTGCATTTGTCTTGTTCTTATTTGAACTTCAAACGGTTTTGAATCATCACCAAATACTGTAGTATGTAAAGACCTATAACCATTTGGTTTTGGCTGGCCAATATAGTCTTTAATCCTATTTGGTATTGGTCTCCAAAGTGAGTGAACTTTACCTAAAACTGCATAACATTCTGCGATAGTATCTACAATAACCCTAATTGCTGTAAGGTCATAAATTTCTTCGAAGGCAATGTTATTTCTCTGCATTTTTTTATTTATAGAATATAAAGATTTAGGCCTACCAGAAATATCGAATTCGATGTTGGTGTTTTCAAGTGACTTAGTAATCATATCGATTATTTCATTGATATAATTTTCTCTTTCTCGTCTTTTTACATTAACCATTTCAGCAAGTTCATAGTACTTATCTGGTTCTTGATATCTAAAACATAAATCTTCTAGCTCCCATTTTAGAGAATATATACCCAGTCTATGGGCAAGAGGTACATATATTTCTAAAGTTTCATTCGCTTTTTGAAGTTGTTTTTCTCTAGTCATGTATTCAAGAGTTCGCATGTTATGGAGTCTATCAGCAAGCTTAATAAGTACGACCCTAACATCGTTAGACATAGCCATTACCATTTTTCTTATGTTTTCAGCCTGCTTTTCTTCTTTAGAAGTATAGTTTAAATTTTTAAGCTTGGTTACACCATCAACTAAAAAAGTAATCTCTTCTCCAAATTCTTTCTGCATCTCTTCGCGAGTTACATCTGTATCTTCGAGAACATCATGCATAAGACCCGCACAAATAGTCTCATCATCAAGCTTCATATTAGACAAATTTGTCGCAACAGCAATTGGATGTATAAAATAATCTTCTCCGCTGTTTCTTTTCTGTCCATCATGATGGATAACTCCAAAGTCGTAAGCTTTTTTTATAAGGTCCATATCAGCTTGAGGGTTATTTTGTAGAACTACTTCTTTAAATTTTATATATTCTTTATTAAAATCGGTTAGCATATAATCACCTAATATCTATTAATTTTAGCTGAAGAGATTTGTTGCCCCTAAATTCATTTACATCAGGGTAATATACTATGTCTATTTTATTACCTACAATATTACCATTGAATTTTTCTTTTAAATAATTAAAGTCATCTTCAGCTTGAAATTTAATAGCATTGTAGAATATTCCATTTTGGAATAAGGATAATTTCATTGTGTTTTTATCCTTTCCAATCATTGATATAGATGCAATATCAACATCCTTATTAGCGAATACTGGTCTTTCGTTGTCTTTACCAAAGGGCCTATATTTATTAAGATTTTCTGCAAATTCTAAGGATAATTTTGAAATAGGTATCTGTGTATCGATATTGATAGATTTATTTTTATCATTTTTGTTTAGCTTTGATGTATCATTTAAGTATTTCCTGAAATCATCAACTTTATCAATTCTTATTGATAACCCACATGCCATTGGGTGGCCCCCGAAAGATTCTAACTTATCTTTGTAGGGCGATATTTTTTCATACATGTTGTAAGCAGCTATAGACCTACCAGATCCCTTGGCAATCCCATCTTCTTTTGCATTTGTTAGTACTATAGTTGGTCTGTAAAACTTTTCTTTGATTCTTCCTGCAACAATACCACAAACAGATTCATTTAAACCTTGAGCGTAGATAACAATGACATCATCCTTATCATAGGAATTATCTTTAATTATTTCCATAGCTTTATTAAGCGCAGTTTCCGTTAAATTTTTTCGCTCGTTGTTCAGTTTAACTAGGTCAGCTGCCATCTTATAAATTTTGTCAATATCCTCTTCTATTAATAGATCAATTGCAAGTTTTGCACTCTTAAGCCTACCAGTTGAATTCATAAGAGGACCTAAGATAAAACCTAAGGTATATTCATCTACTTCTTTATCCCAAGAAGACTCATCGAGTAGAGCTTTGAGGCCAATTTTTTCTGTTTGATTTAATCTTTTAAGTCCTTCGATTACAAAAATTCTATTTTCATCCGTAAGAGATACAATGTCGCATACGGTTCCCATGGCAACGTACTCTAAAAGAGAATATAGGTAATGCTCGTCACCATCTAATTTTTTATAAAGGCCTTGTATTAATTTAAAACTAACCCCCGCTCCGCATAAATCATCAAAAGGATAGGTTGAATCAAGTCTTTTAGGATTAATAACTGCATTAGCATTTGGCAGTATTTGATCTACCCACTCGCCATTTTCTTCTTTATGGATTTGATGGTGATCAGTAACAATTA
>CAMEGY010000013.1 GCA_945916625.1 uncultured Anaerococcus sp. | reverse complement strand
GCCCTTTGAACGAAGATTCAACTGTAAATAAAAAAGAAATTTATAAGATAAAAGCAATTTGAAAATAAAAATTTCACTTAAGATTCTGATTTTTAAAAATTAATAATATAATCCCCCATCTTGGATGGGATTTTCAAAACCATTTTTATATGCTCAATCCCATCTAACAAAAAACTCTGAGATCTTTGTTCAAATCCCACTTTTTCATAAAACTCTTTGGCATAGGTCTGGGCTTCTATTATTATTTTTTCCGCATGGTATTTTTGGCAAGCTGCCTTTATAGCCTCATTTAGAATAAGATTTCCGTGGCCTTTTCTTCTTTCTTTGGCTATGACTCTTCCCAAATGGATCTCGCCATCTTCCTTATATATCCTAGCGTAAGCTCCTATCTCTCCGTCTTCTTTTCCAAAAATATGGAAAGCATCCTTATCATTCCCATCTATTTCAGGATATGGGCAAGATTGTTCTACTACAAAGACGTCTACTCTGAGTTTTAGGATTTCATAAAGTTCGTTTATATCTAATTCTTCAAAAGTTTTTACAAAAATATCCATTACATTCTTCTTTCATATTATTTCAAACTCTTATACCAACTCAATATAGGTAATATTTTCAAATTCATCCGTAAAGCTATCCAAAAACTCCATATTATCAATAAAACCCTTGTAGCCAATCTCGTAGATATAGCGGTATTCTTTGTTATTTTCCCCTATCACACTTTCTTTGGTGTAATTATTTATTTTCGCATCGTATTTTTCTAAAATTGCGTTTATATCTTCTCTTTTTGGTTCATAATTGTTGAAATGCACCTTAAGTATGATAATATCAAAACGAGTCTTTTTCGAATTAAGAAGGGTGAGGATGACAATCAAAAATCCTCCGCCTAATGCTGCAATCAAGTATTCTCCATAGCCTACTGCAATGGAAATAGCCGCAACAGTCCACAAAGACACCGCAGAAGTCATACCATCTACCGTCCTGTCGTTTCTCACAAGAATAAGGCCTGAGCCTAGCAAACCAATACCTGAAACAATTTGAGCAGTAAGTCTGCCTGTGTTAGTACCCACAACACCTATAAATTCTGGATTATCCATATACCACAAAATAGATTCTGCAGTCAAATCCACCTGGATGAGGGTAATTATACAGACCCCCACGGCTAAAATCATGTGGGTTCTGACACCTGCGGATGAGTGCTTTTCCCTATCAAGCCCAACCACAAAGCCGATTAGGGCGGATAAAAATATCCTAACTATAATCTCCCAAGGAGTAAGTACAGATTCCATAAATCCTCCTCATTTTTTACTAATCGCACAAATAATTCTATAAAATCGCCCTACCTTGCAATTCCCTGATTTCTATCATCTAAAATATAAGAAGGCAGACTGGCAAGGGCATATTTAAGCTTACTTATCATCTCTTCCTTTTTTCTCATATGGCCGGAGACCTTGACCAAATTTACCATATGGCCAGATGAATAAAGGACATCGTCAGGTACATCTAGGTTTTCAAGTAGGGTCACTTGCTCAATTAGGTTCTCCCTATTGGTTGTTTCCACAAATTCTCCCCTCTGTCTCATATTATAAAGTTTAGATCCATGTTGGACATCTGTTGACATGATAAAAATCCCCTTGGCTGGATAATAGTTTAGAAATTCGGCGGTTGCCTTGGCGTTTTCGATAGACTTGCCAGCCCCCTTTATCCCTTGCATGACAATGGCAAAATAATCCATACCAGCCGCTTTCATTTTCTCTAGACCCTCATAATATTCATCAAGGTCCGCCCCCTTATTGATCCAAGAAAGAACCTCCGGATCTCCAGACTCAACCCCAAACCAAAGCTCGTTGTAACCAGCTTCTCTAAGGGCTGTCATATCGCTAACAGACTTATCTTTTAGATTATAAAAACTCGCATAGGATGTAATAGTCTTCACATCTGGCAAATATTTATGGATCAAATCCGAAATTTCAAGTAGCCTCTCAGTAGGAAGCATAAAGGGGTCACCATTAAGTAGGTAAATCCTATCAATATGTCCCGGAAAAGTCTCCTTTATTTCGATAATATCACTTTCTATATCCTCAATTGGGCTTATCCCAAATTTTGTCTCGTGGTACATGGTGCAAAAAGCACAAGCATTGTGCGAACACCCGTAAGTCACCTCGAGCAAAGGCGTATAAGCCTCAAGTGGTGGCCTATAAACTTGACCTGTATAATGCATAAAATCTCCTCTCGTTTTAATTATTATACCAGATAAATCTTATGATTTGAGTTTTTTATCTGGGCAAAGTCTCCCATCAAGCAAAGGTGTTCCTCCTAGCTTCTTCTGGGTAATATTTCTGATAGATTTGCATATATCTTCTTAGATATGATTTAACCTCTCTCTGCCTCTCCTCATCCCATTTTCCTGTTGATTTGTAATAATCATAAGTGGATAAGGTCCTCATTATGTGATAGTAGAGGGCATATGGACCGTAGACCTTGCCGTCAATAACTAGGCTCTTTTTGTCATTTTTATAGATTACCTTTACCATCCAACACCTCCTCCTAAATACTTTCTAGTAGTTCCATCATATAATCAGCCCTGCTTCTCAGCCTAGGAGTCTTCTCTTTTTTCTCTTCCCTAGTCTGGTCTATATTTGACTTATATATATTATTCTTATTTATATTATTCTTATTTATATTATTCATATTTATATTATTATCTTTAAAGTCTCCTTTAATACCCTGCTTAAAGTCTGCTTTAAGGGGGGCTTTAAGCCCTCTTTTATAGGTCATAAAGTCTTCTTTGATATAGAGCTTGCGTCTTTCAATCATTTTTGTATTGGCCTTATATTCGTAGCTACGGCTAATATAGCCGTGTTTGATCAAATTTGAGATCCAAGTAGATACAGACACCACCGAAACCCCATAGATTTTGGCAAAGTAGGCATTTGTTGCATAGCAATAGCCCTTTTTGTTGCTAAGAGCCAAAATATCTGAAAACAAGAGCCTTTCGTAAGGTAACAACCTCTTATCAAACCTAATTTCTGCTGGTAATATTGTGTAATATGTCGTATTCATAAATTCTCCTTTTGTATTTAAGTCTACTTATATATAGAATTTTTTGACAAATTGTCCCGATTATAGACCAAAAATCTCCTGCAAAATATAATAAGAAAGCTAGTACATCACAAGCTCCTATTAGAAAGTTTGCCCCACAAAGCCGCAAATCCTGTCCTTCCCGCAAATCTTAGAGGGAAATGTACTAAATCTATGCTATAAACTTTAGAAAGCCTCTAGTAATTTAAAGGATAATTAATTTGATACCAGCATCCTAGTTCAAAGGCTCTATGCCAAGATTAATAGATATTTAAAAACACCCATTTGAAAAAATTCACACAAAGAAAAAAATATGGGAGATTATCATGAAAACAAATAAAGTACTAGCAGTTGCTCTATCAGCAGGTCTTATACTTGGTGGTGCTTCAGTTGCTAATGCTGCAGCAGGTGATAAATATGAATCAAGAGAAGCAGATGGCGAAGAAGACGAATGCTACTATGTATAAAATTTGATCAAGAAAAAGCAATAACTAAAGAAAAAGAAGACTCTAAAAATAAAGAAAAATCTAAAGAGAAATCTAAACCAGCTAAAACTAAAGGTAACAACCCTAAAACAGGTCTAGCTGGCCCAGCTCCTATCTACTCTACACTAGCTATATCAATGGCTGGTATTGTAGCGGCTAGAAAGAAAAACGACTAGAGTAATTAACTAGGACGTTGGAAGGCAGAGCCTTTCTAGAATAATATTTGCGCAAATATATCTGACTGCTAAACTCGGGCAAAGTGCCCGAGTTTTTGTTTTAAAAAATGCAATATCCCCTCTAGCTGGGTTATGCAAGTAAAAACTCCAAATTACAGACGATGAGACGATGCACAAGCGGTGTATAATAGAAGTACTCTCCTGCTCCATGGAGCTCACCTCAATCGAATACGAAAGGATAAGGCATAGGCCTACGAGAAATATTATCAATGCAAGATCCGTATATAGGAAGGAGATACTTATAGCTTTTTTATAAGAGTACATGCGCTGAATATCATAATCCTGCTTTTATAAGTTCTCCCGAAATCCTCTAATGTATTTTTTACATTAAAAGAACGAGTATTTCTACTCGTTCCTCTTTAGGAGTCTATTTAGTTTTTTTAAGGAACATAATCTTTTTCAACGAATGCTCCTATTCGTCGCATCCTTCTCTCTCGCTTCGCTGCGAGGTGGTCTGCACGGACCCTCAATGAGCCGGGCAGGCTTGTCTAAAATTACGGAAGCTTTCTCATCAATTTTCCTGCGGACTTTGTCCTTGTAAAATTGTGAGAACCGTTCAAATTTTGCCAACTGAAGCCCTATCCCGATTTGATGTGCCAGCCCGTCGGCTAGAGGAGACCAAATCGATGGAAGGACTGATACTTTAGTGAAAAAGGTACGTAATCTTTTTCAACGAATGCTCCTATTCGTCGCATCTTTCTCTCTCGCTTCGCTGCGAGGTGCGCCGCACGGGCCCTCAATGAGCCGGGCAGGCTTGTCTAAAATTACGGAAGCTTTCTCATCAATTTTCCTGCGGACTTTGTCCTTGTAAAATTGTGAGAACCGTTCAAATTTTGCCAACTGAAGCCCTATCCCGATTTGATGTGCCAGCCCGTCGGCTAGAGGAGACCAAATCGATGGAAGGACTGATACTTTAGTGAAAATTTGAACTACCATTCTACCCAACTAAGGTTCCTGTTTCTCCTTTTAGACCGTCTAGGGCTTTTTCTAGTGAGGTTATCAGAGCTTTTGCTCCATCTTTTGATTTTACAAATGATAAGGCTGCTTCTATTTTTGGTTTCATTGAGCCTTCAGCAAATTGCCCGTCTGCTAGGTATTTTTCAGCTTCTTCGACTGTTAACTTATCTAGCCATTCTTCGTTTTCCTTTCCGAAGTGGATGGCTACTTGTTCTACTGCTGTGAGGATTACAAGGGTATCTGCTCCTACTAGTTCTGCAAGTTTTGCAGATGTGAAGTCTTTGTCGATTACCGCATCTACTCCTACTAGCTTATCGTTTTCTTTGATTACAGGAATTCCGCCGCCACCTGCTGCTACTACGATCATTCCATCGTTGTAGAGTTTTTCGACTGCTTTTTTCTCTACTATGTCAATTGGTTTTGGACTTGGCACTACTCTTCTGTAGCCTCTGCCTGCATCTTCTTTGAAGGTGAAGCCTTTTTCTTCTTGTTTTTTAGCTTCTTCTTCACTATAGAATGATCCTATTGGTTTGGTTGGATTTTCAAAGGCAGGGTCAGCCTTATCTACTAAGACTTGGGTTACAAGTGATACTACTGTTTGGTCCATGTCTCTTTCTGCCAGTTCATTTTCGATTGCATTTTGTAGGTGGTAGCCGATGTAGCCTTGGCTCATTGCACCGCATTCTGCAAATGGCATTTGAGGTGTTTTTGCTTCTGATTTGCTTGCTGTATCCATTGCAAGATTGATCATACCTACTTGTGGGCCATTGCCGTGAGATATGATTACCTTGTTGCCTGCTGCTACTAGGTCTACTATTGATTTAGCAGTCTCTTCTACTGCTTTTTTTTGCTCTTCTGGGCTGTTTCCTAGGGCATTGCCGCCTAAGGCTAGTACGATTTTTTTCATCGCGTCTCCTTAAATTTATTTTAGTTGTTTAGGGCCCTATCTACATTTCTGATAAAGTCTTGTACGTTTGTTACCATTGTGACAGCTGTGACTGTTCCCCTGTCTGATAGTTTGTTTACTGCGAATTCTTGGATGTCGATTGTGTACATATATACTGGTCTTACTTCACCATCAAATACGTTGTATGATGGGGTCATGTTTCCTGTTGCTATTGTGTATAGGATTGCGCCCATCATGATGATTGTAGATGTTTTTCTAGCGTGTTTTCTCATTTCGTTTTGAGCTTCGTATACGTTGTTTATTGTTTCAGGAAGGCCTAGTCTGTCACGGATTGTACCTGCTATTACTACTGGCACGTCCATTTCTACACATGCTTTCATGAAGCCGTCTTTTACTTGACCACTTTCTACTAGGGCCTTGGTTGAGCCATATTTGTTGGCTAGGTTTATTACCTTGTATAGGTTTTTAGTTGTATTTTGTTCTTTTTCGAAGTGTTCTTGTCCCCATGTTGTGCCGTATACACCTTTTTCTAGGTCGAAGGCTGCTGTTTCTGTACCGCAGAATATTGCGTTTACATAGCCATTTCTTATTAGTCTTTCTAGGGCATTTCGACTATCTCTGTCAAGGGCAAGAGCTGCACCTACGATTAATGTTACATAGCCTCCGTTTGCTTTTTCGTGTTTTAATACTTCGTATAGGTTGTCATAGTCGATTGAGAAGGCTGTTTCTCTTGATCTTCCAGCTCTAAATGCGAATGTATCTTGGTGAGCGTCTTCTGCTAGGAAGCCTTGTGTCCATACATAGATACCTTCTGATGCATCTTCTGTACGGCCAATTACTACCTTGTCACCTTTTTTAAGGTTTCTAAATTCTACTATGTCAACACTTTCTTCACCTGGTGTGTCTTTTGCAACGCATACTGTATCCATTCTGGATTCTGCTGCAAGGACCCACTTATCATTTATTTTGAAGTATTCTGGATAAACTGAAAGAGCATGGTAATTTCTTGGGCTGATTCCGTCTTCTTCTACTTCTACAAGTGTTGCATTTGGTGCATTTTTAAAGATGTCTTTTTCAAAATCTGGATGATGGTATTTTGGCATTTCAAATTTCATTACTCAATCTCTCCTTCGTTTTCGTCTGCTTTTCTATCAGCTTCTACATATTCCATTTCTGGAATTTCCATTTCTCTTGCAAAAGCCTTGTTTGCTGGGCTTATTAGAGCTTTTTCACAGTTTACTACAAAATCTTGTACGTTTGTTACCATTGGTACGTATGCAAGATTTTCTCTAGCTGCTCCTACCTTGTGTACTACGTTTTCTGTTACGTCTACGCAATATAGATATACTGGTGAAATTTTTCCGTCTTTTCTTACCCTATAGCTAGAAGCCATGTTGGCTACTGATAGAGAGTGTAGCATGGTTGCTATACAAATAATTACTGTTGCCTTATCTAGCTCTTTCTTTGTTTCTGTAAGTGCGTGGTCTTGGTCGCCCATTACTTCTGGAAGTGGGCCGTCATCTCTGATTGATCCTGATAGGACAAATGGAACGTCCATGTCTGATAGGGTCTTGATGATACCGTCTTTTACATTGCCACTAGCGATAAAGTCTTTGATTGAACCAGCACTTCTTACTTCATTTAGTAGATCTAAGTGGTTGTAGTGACCCATTGGTTGGTTTTCTTGGGTGTAGATATTTTGACCAAGGGCTGTATTTAAGAAACCTCCTTCAAGGTCGTGAGTTGCCATAGCATTTCCGCCCATTAGGCAGTCAATATAGCCGTTTTCTGCAAGTTGGTTTAGGGCTTTTCTGGTATCATAGTCAAATACTACTGAAGGGCCTAGGACCCAAACTATATAGCCATCTTCTGAATCTCTTTCGCGCTGAAGTAGTTCAAATAGGTTATCATAATCTCTTGAGAATGATGTTTCTACAGCCTTACCTGGTTTAGAATATATGTCTTCTGGAAAAGCATCATTATATACAAAGATGCCGTCTTCTAAACTTCCTTCATCGCTTGCTACAACTTGGTCACCTTTTTTAAGTTCTCTTATTTCTTTTACAACAATATTGCCGTCTTCTAAAACTGCCACGCAGTTGATTGATGTATGTTCTGGTAGTTGCCATTCGCCTTCTATCTTGTAGAATGTTGGCATATGGCGGGTGAGGTAGAAATTATCTGGTGCAACACCGTCCTTTTCTACTTCTTGTAGGGTGATGTCTTTAGCTTTCTTAAACTTTTCTTCTGAAAAGTCTGGTGTAACAAATTCTGGTACTTTAAATTCCATTTTCTACTCCTTATTTATATTTTCTTTCAATTTGACGGTGAATTTTTCTTCACCATCAAAATCTAAGACTAGTTTAGAGAATGCTTCGATTTCTACCTGGAGATTTTTCTCACAGATCAAAAAGTAAACATCCTGTTCGATAAGCTTCTTAAGATCTCTTGCGTCAAGTTTTTCTCTTTTTGCAAAATCTCCAAACCTTTCAAAAAATCCGTCAGCATAGGAAAGGCCTATCTGCCTTTCTCCTAGAGCTTCTTCTAGGTCGTTAAATTTGAGGGTTATTAGCTTATCTATTTTATCATCGCAAAGCTTCTTTAGCCTGAAATCATAATCTACATATTTTCTAAAGTCTACATTTAGATTTTCTTTTATCTTTTTATCGTAATCTGCCCCTTCTTCTAGGACCATAGTTAGGATAATTATTGAGTTTTTGAGATTTATATTTCTTCCCTTGTTATCCTTGATAACTCCATCTTGAATCATCTGCAGTATTAGGTTCTGGACCTCAAAGTGGGCATTTTCTATATTTTCAAATACCAAAACAGAATAAGGTCTGGTTCTTAGGGACTGGGTCAAAACTCCGCCAAATTCGTAGCCCACATAGCCAGGAGGCGCTCCGATTAGCTTTGTAATCGAAGATTTGTCTGTAAACTCACTCATATCAAATGAGAGAAGCGACTTATCTCCATCGTAGAGGTTTTCGGCCAAAAGTCTTGCTATATAAGACTTTCCCGAAGATGAGGGGCCTGAAACAATAAAGCTTAAGACAGGTCTTTGTCTTTCAAAAAGTCCCCCTTCTGATATGATGTAGGTATTTATTATCTTATCTATCATATCATCCGCACCGACAAAGTCTTCTTTAAGTTTTCCCCTCACCATTTTTATGGAGTCAAGCTTGTCATATTTGAGCTTTGACTTTGGCATTCCACTCATTTTTGAGATTATATCCTTGACTTCAGATGGTGTAACCATGGTTTTAAGCGGATAATATTCGCCTTGATTTTCGATTCTTTGAAGTTTTTCTACGACCTTTTCTTTTAAATTTACAGATTTATCGAGTTTTTCAAAATCTCGCTTATCTTTTGCTTCTTCTATCTCAAAGTCAATTATTTCAATTTCTCTTTCTAGCTTGACGATAGTTTCTTGTCTTTCCTTTTCTTTGTTATAAAGTTCAGTTTTTTCGGCAAGTTCAGCTTCGAGTTCTTTGATTTTTTCTTCTTTTTCCTTGGACCTATGGCTTGATAGGCTATCTTTTTCGCTCTTAAGGGCTATATTTTCCATCTCAAGCTGGACAATTTTTCTGTGAAGTCTATCTAGCTCTTCTGGTTTTTGGTCCCTTGCCATCTTAACCTGGGCGCTGGCCTCGTCAATTACGTCTATAGCCACATCTGGGAGCTTTCTTTCTGTAAGGAATCTCTTAGAAAGTTTGACCGCTTCAGTGATAGCTGGGTCTGTGATTTTAATCATGTGGTGGTTTTCGTATTTTGATTTTATCCCCCTCATGATTGCAATCGACGTTTCGATACTTGGCTCTTCTATTAATATTTTCTGAAAGCGTCTATCAAGGGCCTTATCTACTTCTATATACTTTCTGTATTCCTCGATTGTGGTAGCTCCGATTGTCAATATCTCGCCACGGGCAAGCATTGGTTTTAGCATATTTGCCGTATCCATAGTCCCTGATGTAGACCCAGATCCAATTATATTGTGAATTTCATCTATAAAGAGGATTATCCTGCCTTTGGAATCTTTGATTATCTCTAAAATTTTCTTTAATCTTTCTTCAAAATCTCCCCTATACTTTGCTCCAGCCACTAGGCTTGTCATATCTAGAGAAAAGATTATCTTATCTTTTAGGTCATCCGGCACATCGCCTGCCACAATTCTCTGGACAATGCCTTCTACGATTGCGGTTTTTCCGACTCCGGCATCTCCAATTAGGACCGGATTGTTTTTTATCCTTCTTGATAAAATCCTTATGGCGTTTCTGGTTTCCGCATCCCTTCCTATTACCGGGTCAAGCCTACCTTCAATAGCCTCTTTTGTGAGGACTGTCCCATATTTTTCAAGCTTTATAATAGTTTCTTGGTCAACACCTCTAAGTAGGTATTCATTAAATTTCTTGGCAACTAGTTCATTTAGGTTTTTATAAGTCAGGCCGTGAAGTCCAGCAAGTTTGGCTGTCGGCATATCAGACTCTCTTAGAAGAGCGAGCATTAGGTGTTCGATTTTTATTTTCTCTTCAAACTGGTTTCTAGAGATTTCTTCTGCGATTAAAAGCGCTCTTTGATAAGATCTAGAAGTATAAAGGGATGATATCCCCTTGGCTGACCTTAGTTTTGTAAGGGCATTTTCTGTATCATCTAAGATTTCTTGATAAATCAGCCCAAGTTCTTTAAAGTAGGCCCTTACTAGTTTTTCTTCTAGAGAAAGAATCGCATAGAAGATGTGTAGGTCTGAGACCTCCACATTATTTTTTCTGATTGCTATTTTATTTGCTTCTTTTATGATTTCCACAGAAGATTGTGAATACTTACTTATGTCCATTTATATCTATCCTAACACCATATATAGTAAGTGAGCAGCAACTCCCGCTCCAAGTCCTCCTATAGTATGGCACAATATTGCATTTCCTGTCATTTCTTTTGTTTCAAGGGCATCCATCATGGCTATATGGGTTGATAAGTAGCCTGACCAGCACATACAAATAGATGTGAAAACTGCTATGTCATTTGCACTTGCTGTGCCCCTGCTAGCCATATCAGTTACAACACCAAGGGCTGCTCCTGCAGATCCTAGAGCTGTAATCGGTACAGCTATGGCTTCTGGTGATTTAAAACCAAATAGTGGGTTTATGATAAAGGATAATTTTTCCCCAATCATTGGAAGTATTGCAATGCCTTGGTTGGCTTCACCTGTAAAGCCTTCTGGTCCCGCACCATTTGTAAGCATAACTACTAGGGTACAGATTAGGCAAACTCCTGGAATTATTGCAACACCCATGTCTACCCCGACTTTGCCGCCGTCAAGGAAGGCTGTGATAAATCTTGCTCCAGCAGAACCTTCCCTGACCTTTCTATAGCCGTCAGGCACTCTAGCTCCGCCCCTTGTTTCTACCATTTCTTCTGTGCCATAATATTTTTTGGTCTTAGAAATCATTAGTCTAACTGAAATTACAGATCCAACTACTGCTCCTAAAAGACCAATAAGTGCTCCCTTGATTGCATTATCTACTGGAAGAGCCATCATTGATGTGACTTATAACAGTCACATCAATGATGGCTCTTCCAGTAGATAATGCAATCAAGGGAAGAGCCATCATTGATGTGACTGTTATAAGTCCCATGCCGAATGACGTTCCCAAATTTGTAAGGGCTGGCATCTGATATTTTTTGAAATATTTTCTAAAATTGTCATCAGCTGCAAGGGTAAGTATAGCTGGGTTATCAGACATGAAACAATTTAGCATACCAAGGGAAGATGCACCTGGTAGGTCATATATTGGCTTCATTATCTTTGATACAAGCCTGTTTACTAAGGCTATTACCCCAAATTCTGAAAATATAGCAGATATACCACCTGCTAAAACTGCAACGGCCATCAAATAGAGGCAGACGTTCATCAAAAGGTCGTATGATGTAAGCATCATAGTCTTTATCATATTTGTCCCGCCCATAATAAATCCCATATAGATAAAGAGGCCGAAGAAAGCTAATAGAAATATAAATACTTCTACGCCGACATCCTTCTTTATGGTTTTATCCATCTTTAGTTCTTCTTTTATTTCTTCTAAATTTTCCATTTAATAATCCTTAACTAGAACTTATTTTAAACTCCATCAAATGCCTTAACTAAAAATATCCGAAAGAATCGGATATTTTTAGTTTTATGCACATAATTAAACTAGATGTTTAATTTATTTTTCTTTTGCTCCTGGATAATATTTAGGGTCGTGGAAGAATTCATCAACAAGTTCTCTAATTTCACCACTAAGCATTATCATGCCAACCATGTTTGTAAATACTACAAGACCAAGGGTTGCGTCAAGGAAAGTAGCTGCATTTTCA
>CAMEGY010000012.1 GCA_945916625.1 uncultured Anaerococcus sp. | reverse complement strand
AGACATAGACACAATCTCTGCCACCTCATCAGGATGGGCGGCACAAATTGGCTGACCACCTATAGCAAGAATAGAATTTGCCGCCATATTAATCGCAATAGGATGAGTTATGGAATGAATTAATGGTGATTTTTCTTTTAATATTTTCCTAGTCTCTAGGATCTTTTTTAGATTTTTCATAAACATTTACTCCTATATTTCTTTGAATAGGAGATAAGACCTTGGCTCTTTGCAAAGTTTTTAGAAAGATATAGGCAACCGATCCTCCAATTATAATTGCTATTAGGAAGCTTGGTAGGTAGAAATACCAAGTTATATCTCCCTTGCCCCAAATTAGGGTCATAACTGGATATGAGGCGATGGCACCTATTATGCCCGTACCTATTATCTCACCAATTACACGGCCTAGGATTGACCCGTTAGTCTTCCTGTATAAAATCCTGATAAAAAAGCCCCGAAAACTTGACCTGTAATGGCAAGTGGTGGAATACTCAAAAGGCTCATACGGATAAAGGCGGTAATCACCGTCTTTGCCAAACTATTCCATGGGCCTAAGAGGACTGAACAAACCACATTTACAAAATGGGCTGTTGGAGCGAATTCTTCAAATCTGAGAATAAGTGAAATCACCACTCCTATGATACAAACATGGACAGGGTAACTAAAATTAATATTTTTTGTTTATTTTTCATTTAACCCTCCTAATGATTTTTATTTACTAGGTCACATAGCTAAGGCAAATTAAAATTCGAATAATTCCTAAATTAAACCCTCAACAACATTTTCCTCGAGTAAAAAAAAAGCACGTAAAGGGAAACCATATCCGAGGTGGTATGCCCCTTTAGTGCCTTAGCTCTTATAAATATTGAACTTTAAGTAATTATAAATAAAAATAGACCCCTATAGGGGCCTTTGAACTTTAATTCTCAGCTTTCTTACGCAGGTTTTAACCTAACAAGTTTAAAGGGTTGATGCAATCATCTCTCAGCTAAAAGCACCCCTAGCTAATACTATTATAAGACAAATAGGAAAATTCTTCAATTATTATTTGAAACTCCTATTTATCTTGATTTGATATAGGTTTTTGCAATCAAAACTAAAACCTATTGTCTTTTTCTATTTTTTTATATTTGGTGTAGGCATTTGCACTCATCAAGATGCCTACAATTAGAATTATCCACCAATAAGTGTTTCCCTTAGAATATTGCAACATAGCTAGAATAAAAACTAAGCCAGCTGTAGTGGCAGATGTATAAAATTCTAAATTATCTAGCTTATTTTTTTTCATCTACAACTGCTCTTAGGGTGTTCCAAGAAAGTAGGGCACAGTTTACCCTTTGTGGCATGTTTTGGATATTTTTGAAGGCTACTGCATCTTCGAGTTCCTCAAGTTCCTCATCTGTCACATCTTCTCTTTTAATCATCCTTTGATAAATATCGGCAAGTTTGTCAGCTTCTTTAAGACTTTTGCCTACAAGCATATCGCACATTACTGATGTAGCCGCTTGGCTTATAGCACAACCATCACCTGTAAAGGCTGCGTCTGTTATCTTATCTCCGTCAAGTTTTAATTGTAATACTATTTCGTCACCACAAGATGGATTGTGGCCGTCTTCTCTTATGTCAGGATCTTCTAGATCATGCTTGTTGGCTTGGTTTCTTGAATGATCTAGGATTATCTGACTGTATATTTCTTGCATATCCATTATAGTCCCATCACCTTTCTAACTTCTCTTAAGCTTTTTGCGAAAATTTCAACTTCCTCTTTTGTATTGTAAATTGCAAAAGATGCCCTTGCGGTCGCTGAGATTCCAAGATAGGTGTGAAGTGGCATCGCACAGTGGTGTCCACTTCTTACTGCTATATTTTTAGAATCCAGAATTGTTGCTATATCGTGTGGATGGATATCATCGAAGGTAAAGGAAATAAGAGCTCCTTCTTCTGCACTTGTCGGATGGATGATTTTTATATTTTCTATGTCCTTAATTAAATCATAAGCATAGTGGGTAAGCTCCATCTCATGGGCATGGATTTTGTCAAATCCAAGCTCTTCCACATATTTTATAGCTTCTACAAGTCCTAAAACACCGCCTACATTTGGTGTACCAGCCTCAAATTTGAGAGGAGGTTTGGCAAAGGTTGAATAATCTTCATATACATATTCTATCATATCTCCGCCAAGGTTAAAAGGTTTGAGCTTATCTAATAGGTCATATTTTCCATAGAGAACCCCAATTCCCATTGGGGCATAGATCTTATGGCCAGAAAATACTAAGAAATCACAGTCTAGGTCCTGTACATCTATCTTTTTGTGGGCAATTAGCTGGGCTGCATCAACTATTGTTGCTGCACCAACTTCCCTTGCCCAAGATATGATTTTTTTGACATCTATAATTTCTCCAGTCACATTTGATGCGCCAGTTACAGAAACAATCTTTGTTTTATCATTAATCTTAGATTTCAGATCTTCATAATCAAGAGAAGCGTCATTCTTTAAATAAGCATAAACAAGCTTGGCACCTGTCGCCTTTGCCACCATCTGCCAAGGAACAAGGTTGGCGTGGTGTTCCAGGATTGTAATTAGGATTTCGTCTCCTGACTTTAGATTATCAAGTCCATATGAATAGGCAAGGAGGTTCATTGCCTCTGTGGTGGTCTTTGTGTAGACAATCTCATTTCTTGATTTTGCATTTATGAAATCTTTGACCACTTCCCTGCCGTTTTCGTAGGCTTCTGTAGCTACCCATGAAAGGTAGTGTGCTCCCCTGTGAGGGTTGGCATTTTTGTATTTATAGTAAGAATCAACTGCCTCTATAACCTGGCGTGGCTTTTGGCTAGTTGCGGCTGTATCTAAATAGATTACATCCTTACCAACCTTGGCTCCATCAAGATAGGGAAAGTCTTTTCTAATTTCTTTAATATCCATATTAGTCCCTTGAATTTAGTTTATGAACTTGACTTGCTATTTTTTCACGAAGTTCAGTATCTTCAATCTTATCTAGGGCTGGGGCAAAGTTTGCTTCAAGCATCATAGATTCTGCTTGCTTTTTGCTAAAGCCACGGCTCATGATATAAAATAGCATGTCTTTGTTAAGTCTACCCACACTTGCTGCGTGGTTGCCTGATACTTCTCTTTCTTCATTTAGAAGAATTGGTGCAGACTTATTAACAACCTCATCTGAAAGCATCATAGAATAATCACCGATTTTTCCATCAGCCTTGGTGCATCCACGTCTTAAATCAACTATTCCCTTGAAGTTTTTGACTGCCCTATCCTTTAAGGCGCCGTTAAACAAACTATCAGAGTCTGTTTCCATGCCATAATGTTCATTTACAGCCATAAGATCAAGGTATTCTTCTTCAGATTTGAAGTAAACACCGTTTTCTATTACTTTTGCTTCTTCTCCTCTAAGGATGTTTCTAATATTTACCATAGATTTCTCTGCACCTATTTCTATATAAGAAATATCAAGCTCAGCTCTATCAGCAAGTCTTGTTGCAATAGAATTTAGGTTTGTAGACTTATCTGATAGGTTTACCACAACAACAAGCTTAATCTTAGAATCAGCCTTAAGGTTTACTAAGATTTGTGAGTTGATAAAAATTTTATCACTAGCTGTATCAGAGAAGTTTACCAAAAATGATGAAGATGTGCCACTTTCTGCGTTAATTTCAATATTTGAAACAAGGATATTATTTTCATCATCAAGCTTTAGGTTGATAAATTCTGTGTCCCTATCTTCTTTTATATCAAAACTTTGGAAGAAATTCCTAAAGTCTTTATTTTCTTTTTTAATCTCTTCAGCAAGGCCAAAAGTTTCATCTTTAAAAGCTTGTTCAACTTCTGTTAGGCTCTCGCCAGAAGATTCTATGTTGTAAGGCTGTTTTTCAATTTCGACTAAATCATAGTCGGCTTTGTTTAGGCCCAAATATGCCCAAGTAGGCATTCTCATTTCATTTATTTTTGCCATCAGCCATTCGCTCCTTCCAATTCCATATCGATAAGGTTATTCATTTCAACAGCATATTCTAGTGGCAGAAGTTTTGAGATTGGCTCAGCAAAACCTCTTACAATCATTGATTTCGCTTCATCTTCTGGAATTCCCCTGCTCATTAGGTAAAATACTTGTCCTTGGTCAATAGATCCGATTTTAGCCTCGTGACCGCAGTCCACATCGTCATTTCTAATGTCGAGTACCGGGATTGTATCTGATTGACTTTCTTCTGAAATCATTAGGTTTTCACAGTCTACTGTTGATTTAGAACCGGCAGAGTTCTTTCTCATTTCTACTAGAGAACGAGTCATAGACTTGCCTGTACCCGCTGTGATTGACTTTGTAAGAGCTGTTGAGTAGGTATTTGGAGCAAGATGAATCATTGTACAACCGTTGTCTATATATTGGCCGTCACCTGCAAAAGTAATACCTGTGTATTCTGATCTTGCGCCTTCTCCAGCTAGGACGCTTGTTGGATAAAGCATAGATACTTTAGAACCAAAGGATCCTGATACCCAAATCATCTTGCCGCCTTCTTGGATAATGGCACGTTTAGTGTTTAGGTTATACATATTTCTTGACCAGTTTTCAATGGTAGAAAATCTTACTTCAGCGTTTTTACCGACAAAAATTTCTACAGAACCAGCGTGAAGGTTGACTACGTTGTATCTTGGCGCAGAGCATCCCTCGATAAAGTGAACCCTTGAATTATCCTCGGCTATAATCATTGTGTGCTCAAATTGGCCTGCACCTGGTGCATTAAGCCTGTAGTAAGATTGAAGTGGAATATCAACCTTAACTCCTTCTGGCACGTAAATTAGGGACCCACCTGACCAAACAGCTCCGTGTAAGGCAGCATATTTGTGAAGTGTAGGTGGAATTGCCTTTTGGAAATATTTCTTAACCAAATCTTCGTGCTCTCTAATAGCTGTCGTGAAATCCATAAAGATTACACCTTGGTCTTCTAGGTGTTTTTGGATAGAGTGGTAGACTTCTTCACTATCGTATTGAGCACCTACACCGGCAAGACTTTCTTGCTCAGCTTGTGGAATACCAAGCCTGTCGAAAGTATCTTTGATATCTTCTGGAAGAGCTTCCCAAGTGGATTTCTTATCTGTTGGTGGCTTAACATAGGTTGTGATGTCATTCATATCAAGCTCTGATAAATCTGGACCCCAAGATGGATTATCAATTTTTTCGAAAAGTTCCAGAGATTTAAGTCTTCTTTTCCTCATCCATTCTGGTTCGTTTTTCTTATCAGATATTTCATTTACTATATCAGCATTTAAGCCCTTTTCAGTAATATCTGAGTATATAAAATCATTAAAGAAGTCGTAATAACCTCGGTCAATCTCCTTTAGTTGTTCTTCAATATTTATTTCTTTCATATTACACCCATTCGTAACCTTGTTCTTCGATCTTATCCATTAAGTCATCTCCGCCTGTTTCTTGGATAACACCGTCTTTTAGGATATGAACATAGTCAGCCTTGATATTTGATAAAATTTCTCTGTGGTGGGTAATTAAGATTACTGATTTTTCACCATCTAAGAAATTTTTGATTCCTTTAGAAACAATTCTTACAGCATCTACGTCAAGACCAGAATCTGTCTCATCTAGTAGGGCAAGTTTTGGACTAAGCATTTGCATTTGAAGAATTTCTGATTTCTTTCTTTCACCACCAGAAAATCCAACATTTACATATCTGTTTGCATATCCTGAATCAAGCTTTAATTCTTCCATTTCCTTAGTAAGTTTTTTATTAAAAGCTAAAATCTTTGGCTTATCACCTGTAATTTGCTCTTCAGAAATTCTTAAAAAGTCAGATAGCTTTACACCTGGGATCTCATCTGGATGTTGGAAGGACATAAAGATACCAAGTCTAGCCCTCTTGTCAACGCTAAGGTCTGTAATATCTTCACCTTCAAAGAAAATCTTTCCTTCTTTAACAGTATAGGCAGGGTTTGCCATAATTGAATTCATTAATGTTGATTTACCAGATCCGTTAGAACCCATAACAACATGGACTTCACCCTTATTTACTTTTAGGTTTATACCTTTTAATATATCTTTGTCTCCAGCTGAAACGTGGAGATTTTCAATTTTTAATAATTCGCTCATTGTCTACCTCTTTTACTAATTTTTGCTCCTTTAAACCATACCTTTTTGCTATGAATTATCAAACAAGTCGCGTTATTCAACATACTTAAAAAAATCAAAAAAACGAGCCTGGGCTCGTTAATTATTAAGTACATTAAAATTCACTCAATTTATTTTCAACTAAATCGATAAGACTTTTTACAGCTTCTTCTGCTTGATCACCTTCTGCTCTTATAATTATCTCATCGCCTTTAGAAGCACTCATGCTCAGAACTGACATGATAGACTTAGCATTATAACTTCTTCCTGCTTTTTCAACAGTTATGTCGCAGGGAAACTGGACAGCTTGTCTTATGAATATTGATGCTGGTCTAGCATGCAAACCAATTTCATTAGAAAGTGTTACTTTTTGTTCGTACATAGTACCTCCTTTGTTTAATATTTATCATCCTACTTTAGATGGTACTATAATTTTAGAAATTTGCAAACGATTTTTTAGATTAAATAGCCAGGCTGTTTTAGATTGCTTGTTTATCTAATGTATAGATTATTATTTTTATTTATATTTTATTAATTATTATTTTGTGATGTATTTTTGATATTTTATTGAATCTTAATTATGGATTTTTTGCTTCGTAATTTGGTAATGTAAATTATTGTTTTATTTACAATTGAATCTTCGTAATCGGGAGGGACGCTAAGGGACCTTCCGGATGGTCCCTCAACGCTTCCCTCCCAAACCCTCCCTTTCCTTACACCCCCAGCCGGCTCCTTAGCAGAGGGCGAATATTGTTGCTTGCTTTCAGCAAGCTTTATTGGTAGAGGTAATGACTTCGTATTGGTTTACGTATTTTTCCACAGATTTCTAATAATCGAATCCCTAAAATTTGATAACTCGCTTCGCTCAAACAAAT
This sequence comes from uncultured Anaerococcus sp., assembly GCA_945916625.1. Next base: position 5,138 of record CAMEGY010000012.1, on the reverse strand, counting down.
CAAATTTTTAACGGGATTCTCTATTAGAAATCATTACTTGATAAATGAGAGAATTAGTCTTGATGCATGAGTGTTACCAGGCTCGTTTAGCTTTGTCAAACATTGCTGATATTAACTAGATTTAAAAAAATATAATATGAATATTTTAGATTTAGCTTTTTTCACCATTCCACGTTTCGAGCGAAGTCGAGAAACCTCCTAGTCCAACTTAATGCTAGCTCTGGTCATACATTCGTTAACACCTAAATGTAATAATCACCTTTTTTAATATAACAAAAGTTTCAATCCATCTGGCTAATTTCACGAAAATTTCCAAACAAGAAAAACCACCCCGTTTCAAAAACAGGATGGTTTTGTTCTGTGTCTTAGATTCTTTCTAGTAATTCTATTAAGAATTTATAATTATTTGCTATTGATTCGATGTTTGCTCTTTCTTCTGGGCTATGGGCTCCTTCTATTTCTGGTCCGAAGGAGATCATTTCTGTATCTTTTAGGGTTTTCTTAAAAAGACCACATTCTAGTCCGCCGTGGGTTGTTGCAACTTGCATTTTATCCCCGTGAACATCTTTCCATACTTCTTTTGCAAGGTCAATAATTGGGCTTTCTTCTCTTTGCCATCCTGAGTACTCACTTGTAACTTCAGCTCTTCCCCCGAAGCTTTCTACGATTTTTTTGGAGATATTTGCCTTGTAGACTTTTTGTGAGTCAATTTCTGACCTAAACATCGATGAAATCCAGATTACATCATCCCTATCTTCGATTATTCCAAGATTTGAGCTTGTTACGATTGAATCTCCTACCTTTTTGTATAGGCCATCAGGGATTACAAATAGTAGGTCAATTATTCTCTTTGAAAGGTCTTTTGTTAGGACTTCGCCATCAAATGACGCCTCTTTTACCCAAAGTTCTCCCTTTGGATCTACGTCTTTGTATTCATTTTTAACTTCAGCGATTCTTTCTTCGATAAGTTTAATAGCCTCACTCTTATTTGGAACTGCTACTATAGCCTTTGCAGAAGATGCGATGGCATTTCTCTTTACACCACCGTTAATTGTTGCAATTTGAATGTCTTCTATGCCCTCTAGGAGTCTGCCTAGAGTTTTGTTAGCATTTAGTCTAAATTCATCAATTTCCATACCTGAGTGGCCGCCTGCAAAGCCCTTTAGGCCTACTTCAATGAATTCACCTTCTGCTTTTTCGTATTCCTTGTCAAATTCGATTTCTAGATCAAGACCGCCCGCACAACCAATTGTAAGGACTCCTTCTTCTTCGGAGTCGATATTTAGTAGGTATTTAGCCGTAATTTGTGATAGGTCAAGCTTTCCAGCTCCTCCCATTGAAGTTTCTTCTTCTGTTGTAATTATTGCTTCAATTGGTCCGTGTTTTAGGCTATCATCATCTAAGACTGCCATAGCAAAGGCAACACCTATACCATTATCAGCCCCAAGTGTTGTCCCGTCTGCGGTAATCCAGCCGTCTTTTTCAATTAGCTTGATTGGGTCTTTTTCAAAATCATGATCAGAACCTTCTTCTTTTACACAAACCATATCCATGTGCCCTTGAAGGGCAACTATTGGGTGGTTTTCGTAGCCTTCGCTTGCATCTTTCCTAATTATTACGTTAAGAGCCTCGTCTTGAACAACTTCTAGGTTTCTTTCTTTTGCAAATTTTACCAAAAAATCTGATACTTCTTTTTCATTACCAGATTCTCTCGGAATCTGTGCAAGTTCTTTAAAATATTTTAAAACTATTTCAGAGTAATTTTTTTCCATTTTTATCTCCTTATCTTATTTATCATCGCATTCTTAGCGGCAAGATTCTTATCAAAATCCTGGTAATAATCTCTGAGATTTCTAGGATTTCTAAACTTTTCGCCTTTTATTAGTTTGGAATTTGCATTCATACCTAGACCAACAATAGATGCGATTTCTTCATTTATGATTACATTATACCTCTGGGCTGTATTATTTCTTTGGTAGCCAACATTTTCCAAATTGGAAATTATATTTTTTTGCCTGTAGAGATAATATGGTTCATAGGCCATGTCTTTAGTAAAATTAGTTATTTTTTCAGATATTTTTAGAGATTCTTCCCTCTCTCCAGTTTTGTCCGCTTCATTGTATTTAGACCCAGATTTTATGGCAAGGGCATGGAAGGTGATATTATCTGGAAGGAGTCTTTCTAAAATATCAAAATTTTTCCCAAAGGTTTCAAAATCTTCCCCAGGAAGGCCGATTATGAAATCCATATTTACTATAAAACCTAATTCTTTGGCATAGGAATAAATATCTATGAAATGCTCTATATCTATATCCCTGTTCAGGTTTTGGAGGACTTTTCTATTAAAGGTCTGAGGATTTAGGGAAATCCTCGAAACACCGCCAGCCTTTAATATTGATAGTTTCTCCCTATCAAGTGTATCTTCCCTACCTGCTTCAAATGTTAATTCCTTGTAGGAAAATTTCTCATTTATTGCAGAAATGATTCTTTTGATCTCTGAATGGGTCAGAAAAGATGGAGTCCCACCACCAATGTAAATTGCATCAAGATTAGACGGAAGGTCTATCTCTTCTATTTCTCTTACCAGATAATCCACATAAAGGCCCTTATCATGGTGGGAGCCGATTAGGGTTGGATATGAGCAATAATCGCACCTAGTCGGACAAAAGGGAATGTTGATATAGAGGCTAAAATCATCTGGAGATAAATCTAGCTTATCTTGGTTTTCCTTGACTTTTTCTAAAAGCTTTAGCTTTTCATCTGACAACTTATAAGTGGATTTTATTTCTTCCAAACTTTTATTTTTCAAAAGCTTTGAAGGTTTAGATCCTGTAAGCGTCCCCCAGGGTGACTTATATTTTCTTTCTTCTGACAAAATATCATAAAGATAAGATTTCAATTCATTATTAGTTGAAAAAACGATCTTTTCACCCTTATATATCAAATGAGATTCATAAATTCCTATATCTGCTAATTCCTTTTTATCTACAAAATCAAAATCCTTTTGATCATAAAAAATGTTTAAAATATCATATACAGTTTTTCTTTTATTTTCATTACTTAGGTATATTTGCATAATTTTACTATAAAAAAAGGGCCTTAGCCCTTTGTGTGTGGATATTTCTATAAATTTGAATTTTTTCTAATTTATGATTTTTTCCTCACTTCATTCGTTAATTGACTTCCTCAACAACTTATCAAAAGCTAAAACATTAGCCCTTATCCTTGCGCCAAAAACTTCTCTGCCCAAGCCCTGTCTACCAAGATTTCCATATCTTTTTTGAGAAACTCAGAATAGTTGTTTGCTATAGTATTATAAAGCACATCAGAAAAATCAAGACTTAAGCCTACATTTAGATGGGTTGTTAGGTAAAATTTCCCGTCTGCCTTGTAGGTCATCTCCTTGATATCACTCGCCTTGTAGGCAAAATCTTCGCTATTTATAAGAAAATGTTTCATAAGCTCAACTATCTTATCATCAAGGCCAGCTTCTAAGATTGCGATTTTTTCTCTAAGCATATCATAATTGCAAGTGATCCTTAGGGTATGCTTGATAAGCTCGTTTTTTCTTGCTGCCCCAATTAAGCCAAGAGATGTAGAAAAAGCAAGCCTCGCTTTCCTATCCACAAAGGCCGGGTCATTTACAATCATAAATTGGTTTATCTCGTCTGTGTAGGCAAAGCGGTAGTTTAGGATAAATTCATTGCCACAAGAAGGGCATGTAAGTCCTGCAAAGTCCCCGGCCTTTATACTTTCGTTTTCATCGCCTGTTGAAAATATAGCAGTTGGTAAATTTTCTTCAAATTTGTGATTGCATTTTGGACATGTAACTCCAAATATTTTTTCTCTTCTTTCCACATCTTACCTTTCTTTTCTTAAGCTTATCTTATATTTACCCAAAAGATGGTTTTAGTCTTCAAATTTCACTGCTTTTAGAAGAGGTATAGCTACAATTGTCGCTATAATTACAGAAATAACAGCATTTACTATAGATACAGATCCTTTTTGAATGACCTCAGCCATAGTAGCTTCCATGGTCAATCCTAAGACCACTTTATTTTTGATAAAAGTCTTTCCTAAATATAAAATTACATAGGTTAGTTGGCCTAAGATGCTTGCTATAATTAGCTTTGGTGTATCCACAAGGTCCTTTCTCTTTTTATAAAGGATACCTGCTACAAAGGCCATAGCAAACTTAGTAATAAAGGTGATAGGCGCACTTGTAAAGTATACCGGATCGAATAGATCAAAAAAAGCAGAACCTAATCCTGCTGAGATTCCTCCGTAAATAGGTCCCATAAGTAGGCCTGATAATAGACAAAATACATTGCCTAAGTGAAACCTAGTTTGACCAAGAGGCGTTACAATTGGGATTTGGAAAAATCTTGAGAATATGTAGACTAAAGCTGTAAAAAGTGCCATGTAAACAAGTTTCTGCGTAGTTAATTTTTTCATTCCTACTCCTTTTAGTTTTTATAATTGGATCTTAATTAGTATACCACAAATAGGAAAACTGTGAAATTTTTATCTAAATTTTATTGCTTTTAAAGTAGAAATCCAAGTTGAAATGAAGATAAAATTTAAAAGTAATTAGCATTCCCATAATTTTTATTTTCTAATTCATGCTTATTTTTGAAATCAAAAAGAAGCTAGAATCCTAGCTTCTCTTGAGAGTATATGAAAATTATTTGTTTTAGGCACTAGCCTTTGCCATTTTACTTTCCCTGTCGATTGCCTTTAGCCTATTTTCCTTGATTTCCTTTTTCCTATTATATTCGTGAACAATAAGTGATATTGTAACTATAGCATAGGATATAAAGGTTCTTAGGAATTCTCCGACCATGGCATCGCCTGTAACTTCCTTGCCTGCTAGAGGCATGATTATAAACATCAAGTGGAAAAGTGCTGTCCCAACTATGGCGTTTACTATAGAAGCCTTAAGAATTGATGCGCCTCCTACTAGAAGGGCTGCAGCAGCGTATAAGGCCGCTTGGTCAAGACCTGCGTAGGTCGCAAGGGTTCCGATATTTTGTAAATATATAAGCTGACCAAAGGCTGCTAGTACTGTAGAATAAACAATTGATTTTACCCTAATCTTATCAGAATTTAAGCCTGAGTTGTTAGCAACATCTTGGTCA
>CAMEGY010000011.1 GCA_945916625.1 uncultured Anaerococcus sp. | reverse complement strand
CTAAATAAAGAGAGGAATACCAATGAATTTACCTTCATGGATATTACTAATAGCAATACTTGCCCTTTGCTCTTTCATTATCTATAGACACATCAAAAATTCAGGCAAGGGTGGCTGTGCTGACTGTGCAGCCTGTGCAAGTAATAAAAAAGATTCACGATGCCACTAAGGCGTAAAAATATATCTTTAAGGGTCCCAGAAAACTGGGGCCTTTTTGCATATTAATATAAGCTAGTGGGGTATACTTAGACTATGGAAATAAACAAAAAACGCTATAGGGACTTTGACTCCTATATGAAAGAAAAATTTAAGAAAAAAATAATAAAACTGCCCCTTGATGGCGGCTTTACCTGCCCAAACAGAGACGGGACAATATCTTATGAAGGCTGTATATTTTGTTCGGAATCAGGATCTGGAGAATGGACTTACGGGAGAAAAACAATAGACGAGCAAATAAAATACCAAAAATCTCGACTTAGAAAAAATAATATGCCCACAGCCTACATGGCTTATTTTCAAAACTTCACCAACACTTATGGGGATATTGACAAACTTAGAAAAATATACTATGAGGCTCTCACAAATGATGAGATAATGGGCATAGCCATTGCAACTAGGGCCGACTGCCTGACTGATGAAGTCCTTGACCTCTTATCAGAAATAAAGGAGAAATATTTTCTAATTGTTGAGCTTGGTATGCAAAGTGTGAATGAAAAAACTATTGAACTTATAAATAGGGGTTATTCTCACAAAATTTTTGACCAAGGGATTAGAAAACTCCACCAAAGGGGTATAAATACACTAGTACACATGATTTTAGGCCTGCCTTTTGAAGATAGGGTGGACTTTATGAATGATATAGCCTATATTAATAGCATAAGGCCTTGGGGAATTAAAATTCACAACCTCTATATCGAAAAAGTAAGCAGTCTATTTGATTTTTATCAAGAAAATGACCTAGAATATGGGATGGAAATGGAAGATTATGTAGAAATTGTAGTATACATTCTAAGAAACTTAAGGTCAGACATTGTGATAAATAGGCTAACAGGGGATGGTATTGGTGATAAAATCGCCTATCCTATTTGGTCTAAAAATAAGGCTAGGATTTTAACTAGCATTGATAAGTTGATGAAAGATGGAAATTACAGACAGGGGGATTTATGGAAAGAAAAATAGATAAGAGATTTTTTACAAATTCACTAGGAGCAGAAGGAAGCTACACTAATAAGGATAAGAGCCTACTATTAGTAGTTGATATCCAGCCAAAACTAATGGTAACCATGGATAAGGGTGAAAGGACAGTAGAAAACACTGTTGGCCTTATCAAGGCCTTTAAAGAGTACGGCATGCATGTGCTTGCAACTGAGCAATATCCAAAGGGCCTGGGCAGATCTGATGAAAAAATCCTAGCTGAGATTGATGATGAAAAGATATTTCCAAAGACAAGCTTCAATGCCCTTACACCAGAAGTGTATGATTATATCAAGGAAAACAAAATCGAAAAGGTCTTTGTAACTGGGGCAGAAGGCCATGTATGCATTTACCAAACTATAAGAGCCCTACTAGATATGGGTCTTGATGTATTTTATGTAGATGATGCAATTTCATCATTTACAGACGAGCTTAAGAAAATTGCAAGGAAGTCCCTAAGAGATATGGGAGCTGTTTTGGTGAATACTGAACTTGTTTTATTTGACCTGGCAGTTGATTCCAAAGATCCAAATTTCAAATTTGTTTCAAATCTAGTAAAAGAATTAAGAAAGTAGGTAAAAATGGCAAACTTACCTAAATGCCCAGCTTGTGGCGAAGACTATACCTATGAAGATGGACATATCTATGTTTGTCCAATATGCTTTCACGAATGGTCCGATGAGGAAGAAAAAGTAGTAGAAGAAACTAAAAAAATAACTAGAGATGCTGTAGGAAATGTCCTAGAAGACGGGGATAATGCGACTATTATAAAAGATTTAAAAGTAGGAAGCACTGTCCTTAAGCAGGGAGCAAAGGTTACTAATATAAAGATTTTAGAGAACCCTGTAAATGATCATGATATTGATGCGAGGGTTGAAGGGGCAGGAAGTCTTTATTTGAAGTCTTCTGTAATAAAAAAGGTGTGATGGTAGTAAAAATTTTATGAGTAAAATTTTTACGATTTTCACAATTCCACAAGGTGTGTAACACCGAAGTAGGAATTGATGAAAAACCTTATGTAATTTTTGAGTCAGCCCGTCCGGCTCGGGGAGGACCGATGCGACGAATTTTATCCCGAGCCTAGTCGAGGGAAGGAGCATTGATTGTAAAAAGATTACCTTCCGTAGCATTTATATTGGTTAGATGCTATTTTGCAATGCAAAGTAGAGAAAACTCCTTAGTGTTATTTTATAACTTGGGAGTTTTTTTGTTTTATCCTAGATAAGTTATTTTATCTTTTGTAGAATTATTTCATAAACGGTTGAATCTCCGTATTAAGGGGAGGCCCAAGGGACCTTCCGCATGGTCCCTCACCCGCCTCCCCTTAACCCCGCTCGGCTACACCCCACAAGCGGCTCTTGCGGAGTGCGAAACAAGATGCTTTCCTCGCGGAAAGCATTTTTTGTAGAGAGAATTACTTCGTATGAGTTTTTGTATTTACTAACAGATTTCTAATATTTGAGCCTCTAAAATCTGATAACTCGGCTAAAGCCTCAAACAAATCAGATTTTTTAACAAGGCTCTCTATTAGAAATCATATCCCGATATATAGAAGAAATAGTTTCGATGTTCCACAGTTGCAAGTGCTCGTTTTGCCTTGCCAAACATTGCTGATGTGGTTGGGGTTTGTTTGGTTTTAAAAACTAGTCGATCTTTTAATGAGCTTAGATTAGAAAATTCACAGTCTAAACAAGTTTGGAATAAGCTTTTCATAAGAGTATAATATCCTTGAAATTTACTATCTTTTTCTTTTTAAATTAATAATTAAAGGAGTATTTATGTTTAACAAAGACGATTTTAAGGCTGTTAATGCCATTAGAACCTTATCTATTGCCCAGATTGAGAAGGCAAATTCTGGTCACCCAGGCCTTCCTATGGGGGCTAGTCCTATGGCTTATGCTTTATTTAATAAGGTTTTGAAGGCAAATCCTAAAAATCCTACATTTTTTGATAGGGATAGGTTTGTATTATCTGCAGGTCATGGTTCTGCTATGCTTTATTCCCTACTTCATCTATCAGGTTACGATATTTCAATAGATGATCTAAAAGATTTTAGGCAAATAGGATCTATTACACCAGGTCACCCTGAAGTGGGTATGACTCCGGGCGTTGAAGTTACAACAGGTCCTCTTGGCCAGGGTATTGCCCAAGCTGTTGGTCTTGCGGCTTGTGAAAAGCACCTTGCTGGCCTTTATAACAAGGACGATATAAAAATTATCGACCATTACACCTATGCTCTTTGTGGTGATGGTGACCTTATGGAGGGTGTATCTTATGAAGCAATGAGTTTTGCAGGTCATGTCAACCTTGATAAGTTAATTATCCTCTATGACTCAAATGATATTTGCCTAGATGGTGATCTTTCTACATCTTTTTCTGAATCTGTAAAAGAAAGGGTTCTTGCTCAAAATTGGGCTTATGAAAGAGTAGAAGATGGTGAAGATTTAGACAAAATCTTTGAAGCTATAGAAAAAGCAAAGACAAATAAGAAGCCAACTTTAATTGAAATTAAAACAATCATTGGTATTGGTTCTAAAAACCAAGGTACAAACAAGGTTCACGGAGCACCAATAGGGGCAGAAGATTTTGAAGCTGTGAAGAAATTCTATGAGTGGGATGCTGAAGATTTTGTAATTTCAGATGATATCTACCAAACATTCAAAGACGGAATCATGGCTCGTGGACAAAAAGCCAACGAAGAATGGGACGCGCTCCTAAAAGAATATGAAGAAAAATATCCAGAAGATTATAAGGAACTTATGGCAGGAATCAATAGAGAACTTCCTGAAAACTTTATGGACCAAGTCAAAAAGTATTCACATGAAGACAAGGCTCTTGCTACCCGTGCTTCAGGTGGAGAAATCCTTCAAGATTTGGCCAAAGTTTCTAGAAATATTTGGGGTGGGTCTGCCGACTTATTTTCATCAAATAAGACAAATATTGTGGACGAAAAAGCCTTTGGCAAAGAATCTCCAGAAGGCAGAAACGTCTGGTATGGTGTTCGTGAATTCGCAATGGCTGCTATAGGAAACGGAATTATAGCCCATGGAGGAACCTTCCACCATGTGTCAACCTTCTTTGTCTTTACCGATTACTTAAAGGCTGCTGTTAGACTATCAGCCCTATCACATTTGCCTCTCACTTATGCAATGACCCACGATTCTGTGGCAGTGGGGGAAGATGGACCAACCCACGAACCAATAGATCAACTAGCCATGCTAAGGGCTATACCAAATACCTTAGTCCTAAGACCGGCAGATGCTAATGAAGCAAGACTTGCCTGGAAGATTGCCCTAGAAAGTAAGGATAAGCCAGTAGTAATAGCTCTTACCCGTCAAAATGTCCCAAATCTAAAGGAAACTGAAGAATTAGAATCACTTGATAGGGGAGCTTACATCATAAAAGATTCTGAAAATCCTGAGCTAATTATGATTGCAACAGGATCTGAAGTCAATCTTGCCATAGATAGCGCAAAGGCACTTGAAGAAGAAGGCAAGAAAGTAAGAGTTGTATCTATGCCATCTATGGAACTATTCAGGGCCCAAGATGCAGCATATAAAGAAGAAATCCTACCATCTGATGTTAGAAATAGGGTTTCAATAGAGATGGGATCTAGCTTCGGTTGGGCAGAATTTACAGGTCTTGATGGATTAAATATAGCAATTGACCGTTTTGGTATATCAGGCCCAGGCGGTGATGTGGCAAAAGAACTTGGCTTTAATACAGAAAATATTGTAGAAAAAATCAAGCAAAAATTCTACTAAATTCATAAAAGAATAAGAAAATTAAGCTATGGCGATAAGGTCATAGCTTTTTTGTTCTAAATTGTATATAATAATAAGAGAGGAACTTTAGGAAAGAAGGTTTTTATGAGAATACTGGAATTACTTGCAGACGGCAATGAAACAATAGAATTACTTACAGTTGTTGATTATCTAAGACGAGCAGATATTAAAATAGATATGGTATCTACAACAGGAGATATCAACCTTAGGACAAGCCACGGTATAAAATACCAGGCAGATTATAGGCTCGAAGATATAGACCCAAATGACTATGACGGAGTCTATATACCAGGAGGTACTGAAGGTGCGGAAAGTCTTAGAGATAATGAAAAGGTAATAGAAATAGTTAAAGACTTCAACAAAAAAGGAAAACTCATAGCTGCTATATGTGCAGGCCCAATAGTCCTTGATAAGGCAGGGGTTCTTGAGGATAAAAAAGCAACTTCTTTTCCTACAATAAAAGAAGAACTTAATAATGTTGGAGAATATATCGAGGATGAGCTTGTTGTTACTGATGGTAATATTACAACATCAAGAGGGGCAGCTCTTACAAATTATCTTGCCCTAAGACTTATAGAAATAATAAAGGGCGAAGATAGCAAAGAAGAAGTGAAATACGGAGTCCAACACTCGGCAGTAGAAGATTATTATAAGATAAAATTTTAGGAAGGCTATGAATAATATAAGGAAAATTTTTATACTTGGAGGAGCAAATTTATTTGCCAAGACAACAATAAAATATGCCCTAGAAAAAGGCTATGGTGTAAGGGCGGTTGACCTAATAAGGCCAAGTGACCTAGAAAATGTAGAAAACCTCGAATTTCTACTAGAAGACTTCTTCGCCCTTGCAGATAGTGATGCAATAAAGCTAATGGAAGGTTGTGACAGCTTTATTTATGCAGGTGGGGTAGATGATCTCACTGTGCCAAGAAAGCCAGCTGGCAAATTTTTCTATGAGAGAAATGTCTTGCCAACAGGAAGAGTGGCAAGACTTGCAAAAAAAGCTGGGATTAGAAACTTCCTAGTCCTAGGTGACTACAAGATGGAATTTGCAGAAAAAAACGAAGAACTTAGGAAAAATAACTTCCACAAAGAGCCTTATATAAGGACAAGATTTATGCAAGAAGCAATTGCTTTTTATGAGGCAGAACCACTTATGAATGTATCAGTCCTAAGGTCTGGGCTAATTATTGGAAAAGCTAATAAGTCTATAATCGAAGCCCTAGTAGACATTGTAAGAGCAAACAAAAATATACCTGTAACAAATGGCAAACTTCCAATTATATCAGCAGAAGCCCTTTCTGAGGCAGCAATTTATGCCCTTGAGCTAGAAAATGATAAGAGGACCTACGCTGTTGCGACTTCCTCTATATCCTATAGGGAAATTTTTGAAAAAATCCTAGCATCTATGGAAAAAACTAGTGATAAAAAGCTAGAAGACAAAAGCTTTGATGACCTCACAGAAGCATACGAAAAAGATGCGAAAGTTACCGAAAAGAAAGGCTTAGAGCATGGGATTAGCCAAGTAAATATGCTTAGGATGATGACAATGGACCTAAGTTTAGAATCTGACTTTGATATTAGGGATGAAAAAGTTTATGATAAGCTAGATGAAATGATTGACCTATATGTTAAAGGTATACCAGTAAAGCTTCCTGAAAACTAAACTGCTTTCAAAGCCTAATAGGCTTTTATTTACAAAAAATACGAATTTAAAACCGGCTCGCAAAGGAATTTGCATTGAGCCGGTTTTTTATGAAAAGTTGTTTATAAAAAATGTTATTACTATAGGATTTGTGAGGTTGACAGCTATGGCTAGGACTATTGGGAAGATAAACATAGCCACATCAGCAGGACCTTTTTCTTCTATGATAGCTTCCATATTTGCCATTGCATTTGGTGTTTGACCAAGGCCAACACCGCAATGACCTGCAACCATAACAGCGGCATCGAAGTTTCGACCTAGGATGTTGAAGCTAACAAGGCTTGTGTAGATTGCAATAAATACTGCTTGGGCGAGCATGATTATTAACATTGGGCCTGCAAGACCTAAAATTGCTGAAATATTTAAGTTAATCAAAGCCAGTGATAAAAATAGGCTGAGGGAAATATTTCCTACTATATCAATATTTTCCATATCAAGTGGCTTTTTTATATAATCGTAGATATTTCTTACAACAAGGCCTCCAAATTGGCAGCCCACATAGTATGGGAAATTAAGGCCTGTTTTTTCTAGGATTTTATTTATAAAAGTTCCTAAAAATGCAGCAAGACCTATGATTATAATTGCTTGTGTAAGTGATTTTTGATTTGTAATCGACCTTATCTTATCAAGGGAAGATGTTGATAAATGACCGCTTGTTTTTAGATTGTTTTTTGATATAAGCCTTCTTGCAACAGGTCCACCCACAAGAGAGCCTGCTAGAAGTCCAAATGTAGCAGAGGCTACACCGATACTGATATTATTAGTAGCTCCCAAATCCTCCATAATTTTTCCAAAGCTTACAGCAGATCCAATCCCTCCTGTCATAGATGTAGAGCCCATAGCTATACCGTGTAGGGGATTGATTCCAAGTAACTTTGCAAGTCCTACTCCGATTACATTTTGAAGGGGTAGGAGAATTATAATTGCAAGCGCAAGTTTTATTCCCAAGGAGCCAGATTTTTTTAGCATGGCAAAGGATGCAGAAAGTCCAATTGCCGTAAAAAATATGTTCATAAAAAAATCTTGGAGAATTTTATCAAAAGTAAATTCGTAATGGCCAAATTCTTTTAATAGTAAAACTATAATAGAGATAATAAGGCCGCCAATTACTGGGCTTGGTATAAAGTATGTCCTTAAAAATGCTATTTTGTTTTTAAGAAAGTTTCCTAAAATCAGGGCAAGTATAGCAATCCCTAGACTTTGTAAGATATCTAATTCTATAATCATTTTTTCCTCTTTTTATTTATTTGAAGTCAAAACTTCATCTTTTTTTTATATTATAGGTTTTTTTGGCAAAAAAGACAATATTTATGCTGTTTTTCTTGAAAAGTCAAGGCATTATATAATATAATAATGAGATAGGAGAGAAAGTATGAAATTTTTGTTTTACTTATCAGGAATTGCCTTATTTTATGCAATGATAGGATTTCCTGTACTGCTCCTCATTTTAGAGAAGTTTATAAAAAGGGAAAACGACCAAGACTATAGCTACAAGCCTTTAGTTTCTATTATAATCTCAGCCTACAATGAGGAAAATGTGATAGAGGATAAGCTTAAGAATATAATAGCTACGACCTATCCGTCTTATGAGGTTATAATCGCAAATGATGCCTCAAATGATAGGACTGTTGAAATTTGCGAGAGATTTATTAGGGAAAACCCGGACTATGATATAAGGGTAAATACAGTCAAAAACCATCTTGGCAAAACCAATGCCCAAAATGAAGCGGTAGATGTTGCAAAAGGTGAGATTATTGTATTTTCTGATGCAAACTCTATGTTTAAGGCTGACGCCATAGACGAACTTGTTTCTTATTTCACAGCAGATGACATAGAGTATGTATGTGGATCATTAATCTATCAGGAAGACCTTGATGTATCATCAGCTGTAGCTGAAAACACCTATTGGAATTTTGAGCTAAGGATTAGAAAAATAGAGTCAAATATCAAAACTATTGTCAATGGTAATGGGGCTATATATGCTGTAAGAAAGACTGATTATAGGCATATAGACCTGGTAAATAGCCACGACTATGAGCTTCCACTTTATGCCGGTCTTAACCACAAGAGAGCCTTATATAATCCTAAGGCAATAGCAGTTGAAAAGGCAGGACAAACAACAGCCGATGAGTTTAAGAGAAAGGTAAGGATGCAAAGAAGAATCCTAACAAATATCTTTACTAATCTTAGAAGGCTAAATATTTTCGAATATGGATACTTTTCCTTTTTCAACTTTAGCCACAAGACTTTAAGGTACTTGCAAAGCTTCTTCCACATAGTTTTATTTATCACAAATATGGCCCTACTAAATCAAGGGATTTTCTATAGGGTATTTTTTATAGGCCAGCTTGCCTTTTATATACTTGCTATAATTGGCCAATTAACAAAAGCTAAGTCAAAAATATTCTATTTCCCAAGATATTACTGCGCGATGATGGTTGCCCAAATCCTAGGTGCTTATAAAGAGCTTAAGGGTAATTCAAAGGCTACCTGGGAGAAAGCTGAAACAACTAGAAAATTATGAGAGTAGAAGTGTTAATTTCCGCTATGAATGTGGAAGATATAAATTTTTATAAGAAATTTAACTTAGAATGTGACGCCCTAATCATAAACCAGGCTGGTAGGAATTCTTATGAAGAAACCTACGATGGTGATAAAAAAATTAGGATGATTACAACAGATACCAAGGGACTTGGCAAATCAAGAAACCTAGCCCTCCTAAATTCAACTGCTGATATAGTCATCTTTGCAGATGATGATGAAGTTTTTGAGAAAGGATACTTACAGAGGGTAAAGGATGGCTTTATAAGCCAGCCAGACGTTGATGTTTTCGTGTTCAAGACCATAGTATATCAAAAGGGTAAGGAAATTATCAAGGTAAAAGAAAATAAGGACCTTAAATTTTATAATTCACTGAGGTATGGGTCAGTTCATTTTGTTTTTAGAAGAGAAGTCCTAGCCCGCAAAAATCTTTACTTGTCAACTAATTTCGGTGCGGGGACAGAATTTGGATCTGGAGAGGATTCGATATTTATCCTATCTGCCATAAGAAGTGGCCTAAAAGTAAGGACAAATACTGACCTTATAGCGAGGGTATATAATGATGATTCTACATGGTTTGAAGGTCATAATGAGAAGTTTTTCTATGATAAGGGAGCCCTAGCAAGGGCACTATTCCCAAGGTTTTATAGATTGTATATAAAGTATTTTCTGTATTCGCACCCGGAAATGCTTAGACAAATAGGTAAAGAAAAAGCAAAAGAGAAAATGCTTGAGGGTGCAAGAGATTTTGGAGGAAATAATGGAAAATAGAAAATCAAAATTTGCCGCCTTCCTATCATCTATCATAGCCGGCATAATTGTCGCCATGGTAGTGTATTTTGGCCTAAATTTTGCAGGATATTCGGAATATAAGGCGAATGCAAAACTAATTACTTCTTCAGTAGAGAATTCATCTGAAGAAAACCTAGCTGAAAGCTATGCGCAAACCCTTAATTCTAAAGCAATTAAGGAAAGAACGCTTGAGAACCTAAAAATAGATTGGCCAGTAACTAAGTTTGAAAACAAGCTTATCCTTACACCAATTAAGTCTTCGGCGATAATTGATATAAGTGTAGTAGATAGCAACAAGCAAAGGGCAGAGGACTTGGCAGATGAGTTTGCAGACCTTTCAGCGACTGTTTTAAACAACATCTACAATTCAGGTGCAAATGTCATGGAATACTCTTATCAAAACTCAAGAGCAATTGACAATACACCAAAATATGCTGGCTATGCTGGTCTTGCTGGTTTTATAATCTACCTTGTTATATCTCTAATTTCTGTAAGCCGTCATAACCACAAGCTAGAAAAAAATCTTGGCCAAGGCAAGAAAGAAGAGATAGAAAAAAGCAAAAAACAAGTTAAGAAAAACAAAAAAGCTATCAAAGAACAAGAAGAAAATAGGGAAAAGCTAGAATCTCCAACAGAAAAACAAACACAGGCAGATATAGAAAATGAGCTTAGGAAAAATGAGCCTAAGAAAGAAGAAATTAAAGAAAAAAAGGCAAAAGAGTCAACCAGACCACTAGATCCTATTGATAGGATAAGCGATGATGTATTTGCTACTAGAAAGATAGACAGCGAAGAAATTGAAAGTGCCATGAAGGAAGAAAAAGAAAGGCTTGATCAAAATGAAAGTTTTGATACCAATCTAGATGGGGATGAAAAATATAATGAAAAATCAGATACAAATCTAGAAGAAATGCCAGCAAATGAAGAAGATAAAAACCTAGACGAGGCTCAAAAATCAAACAAATTAGAAATCCTAGGTAAACTTCCAAAATATAAGAGAGGAGCACTTGATGTTTAGAAGAAAAAAAGTCGATGAAAATAAAGAAATCCTCCTCCAAGCCTTTTACAACCTAGAAGATAAGCTAACAAGAGAACTGGATGCAGGAGATGCAATAATTGCCTTTACAGCTACAGATGATAAAAGCCTAAAGATGGATTCTATTTGCATAATGGCAAAACATTTGTCTGAAGAAAACGAAAGAATCCTTATTATAGATTCAAATCTTAGATCGGACGAACTTGAAGAAATCAAGGGATTTTATAACAAAAGAGGATTTGTAGACTGTCTACTGGGTGACTATAGGCTTGATGATGTGCTTGTAAGAGAAAGTGACAACCTCCACCTACTTATGACAGGAAGAGTTTCAGAATACGAAGATATGTATCTAGAGCCATCATCCATAGGAGAATTTTTCGCAGACTGCAAGGATAGGTATGATTATGTATTTATAAATACCAAAGAAAATATTGGTATTGCTGAAGCCAATGTATTTTGCGCCCTATCTGATAAGACAGTTATATTTTCTACAGAAGAAAACTCAAAATCATATCTCCTAGAAGAATCTATTGAGCAGCTTGAAAAGGCGGGCGCAGATATCAAGGGAATTATAATATCAGACTATGTTTATAATGAAAGTGAACTTGATAAGCTATTTGGAGGTAGATAATGAAGAAAATAACAGCGGTTTTAGCCCTAGCTTTATGCTTTGTCCTAACAGGATGCAAGGACGATAATTACGTATCAGTAAGACACCCTGAAAGCAAGGAGCCAGTAGAAAGCGTCGAAGAAGAAGCTAAATTAGATGAAAACAATGAAGAAGCTATAGAAAATGAAGATGAAAACGAAGAAGATGTTACCGAAAAGGTCAGAGCAGAGCTTGAAGATGGTGTAGAGATAAGGGTAACAGATACAGTAAATATGCGCCTTGCCCCATCTCAAGATTCAGCTGTAGTAGCAGAAGTAGGCCCAGATGACGAAATCCTAAACCTAGGAGAAACTGAAGGCTGGACAAGGGTTACTGTAAATGGCAAAACTGGATATATCAGGTCAGACCTTTTAATTAAAAAATAAGCAAAGGGGTTGTTTTTTAACAACCTCTAATTTTTTGTTAAACATATGCAAAGATATGTTATAATACAAATAGAGAGGTTTGAATGATTGATATAATAAAAAATATGTTTATGCCAATCTTTACGGTAGTAGCTGTAATCAGCTTGATTGACTTTCTTATAGACGGCAAAAAATTATCAGCCTATATAAGTGGAGTCACAGGATTTATAGCTGCCTTTTCCCTGGTTATTTCTATAATAAACCCAAATAGCGATTTGTTTATGCAGTTATATTTGCTATTATTTTTATTATCTATATCGCTAGTTATAATGGCACTAAAAAAGCAAATTGATGCTTTTACTGTTATAGG